>DJKK01000314.1:14615-14806 GCA_002434595.1 Alphaproteobacteria bacterium UBA6544
ATGATACCGCCGATGTAGTGCAAGGCAGTCTCCGACAAATCGGCGTATTGCGTGCCGGCAAAAGTGCTCTTGCCGTCCTTGAAAATCGACTGGTGGCAATGCATGCCGGAACCGTTGTCGTCGACCACTGGCTTCGGCATGAACGTCGCCGTCTTACCGTAATCGTGGGCGACCATATGCACGACGTATTT
>DJKK01000303.1 GCA_002434595.1 Alphaproteobacteria bacterium UBA6544
ATAAACGGCAACAAGATGTCGAACGCGGATAACTGTACTCTGAACCCAACCTCCGAGATTTTGAATGGCACGCGCACGGGGTAATAACCAACGTTCGAATTATCGGTACCAGGAATAATGATCGGCAGGTGTACAGCGAGCCCAATAAGCAAAACAACCCAAAGCAAGGCTGGCAACGACCCTTCCAATTTCGGCGTTTTCTGGCATTCAGTCATTCGTGTCATTCTTAATGGTGATCATGGAAGGAGGTTGTTCATTTGCGCGAGCGTATAGGCCACGATTGTATGGCAATCCGTGACCTCCGACTTTTGGATCATTGTCGCAAGTTCATCAGAGGTGACCCGCCTGATGCCCTCTATGCCTTCCGCTAAGTTAGGTGCGCCCGCCGATGCGACCTCAGCGAAATAGGCGTGCATCGTTTCGGCCGCCATGCCGTTGTTGTTTTCCATTTTCCCCAAATACTCAAGCCGCTGAATCTCGCCCTGAATCTCTTCGAGAATTTCTTGCCGGGCATTGTCCTCAACAGACAGTCCACTGGTGGGTGCGCCACGGGGAATTTCCAGCGACCAATTTCGTATTGCGTTTCGGAAATGGCGGATCAGTAAAATCTGCCCGTCGATAACGGGGAAGATGACCACACCGTCATGACCACCGCGCATTATAATATGATGGTAAGTTCCGAAATCCCCCGAGGGAAACCGGACAACATCTCGTGTGAGGTAGATCCAGGGGTCTTCGTAAAATAATCCGGCGCGTGACCATTCTGCCGGAAACGAGTCACGTAGCAGGCGACGGGCAATTATCTTTTCTGCAGCGCGTACCTCGTCTTTGTCAGTCAGAATCACGATTCCGCGCGGGTCGCTATTATGGAAAGCATCGGGGCGCAGCACGCGCAGTTGCTCATAACGTTCCCAGGCCTTTGCGTAGTAGGTGTCAGTCATATTCAACTTTTCCCCTTTTCCGAACTGCCTTTCCAAGGAAGGGGAACTCTGTTTTTCAGCAATAGCCAGAATTCCACCAGGCCAACTGCCGTCAGAACGATTGTTACTGGTGCGAAGGGTAGGCGGTATTTTGGTGCCGCCACCGGGCCCATCAATAAAAGGAAATATATTATTAGCGCCGCGCCCGCCGCCGCCATCCAGGGCCGCACAATCGTCAAGCGAATTAACCCCCACACCATTGCGATATTTCCGATGATCGCTCCGGCAATCCCTAAGCCCGCAAAAAGCTGCCAAAGGACTGGGCCGCTTGAATACCAGACAAACGTTCGCTCAATCATGCCGCCCGTCATACCAAGTAGGCTATCGCGCCGCGAGCCGCGCATTCTTTGATCTGCGAGTACTGCCGGCGCGGCGAGATTCAAGACCCCACCTTGTGTCCAGGCGATGGCGATCGAAGACAACGGTTGATTGGTTAGATTTTCGATGGCGAAAGACTGCCGAAGGTCCCGTAATTTGACGGAGGCTAGCGTCGATCTATCAACCCCTTTCCGCTTGAGCTCGTCGTGGAAGCTGCGGCGCACCTCCGACCAAGCTGTGTCGAAGGTCGTTCCGTCGGCATGCATCCGGACGGATGGGAGGACCCAATAAAGAAGATGAATGGAGCCCTGATCGGTCAGAAAAACACGATCGAACCGTTCGTAGTTTCGGTACAGGGTCGGCAATACCGGAAGGGTCACTGTAACGGCGAACAGGACGCCGCAGATCATTGCTTTTTTTGGTGAACTGCCCGTGCGCCACGCGGCGAAGACGACGGCGAGAAAGAAGACCGGCGGCAGGAACTGTATCGCCGCCCGAGTTGCAAGAGCCAGACCAAGCAAAATACCGATCATTGCGGCTGCTGCAGCATTTGGACGACGCACAAAGCGCAGGCAGGCAAGCAGGCACGCAGTGAAGAAAAACAAGAAAAGTGTATCGGTTAGGACCAAAGCGCTGTTGATCACCATGTTCGGCCATAGAGCGGCTAGAACGCCGGCGGCGATACCGATCGTCGGGCCGAGCGAGCTCACCAGCATCGCGATCATGACGACCGTCGCAGAATCGACGATCGATTGAACAATGACGACGACGAGCGGTTCCGGTGTAATCCAAGACTGGATCGCGGCGATAAATAACGGATAGAGCGGCATCCTTTCTGCCGACCTCGTCCATTCTCCCGTATCCCCATGCGCAGTTGCGAATATCTGTGACAACTGCCCCGCTATACGCCAGTAGAGCGTCGAGTCTTCAGTGAAGAACTCGTCAAGCGTCGCGATATTAAGCAGTCTGACGATCAATGCGGCGGCAAACAGAATCAGTGCCGGTGCGGTTTGCCTTGACGCAAGTTGATAGTCAGAGGGTGCTTTGGCCGGGCCAAAATTCATGAAACAATCCGGTGCTGCTTGGTGCGACGGGATTTTGGCGGCATAGGATTCCGTGGGCAACCGTAAAATTGGGGTGCTGTCGCGGTGGCGCCCTTTGCTTGACAAGCCAACCGAATACGTCAAAAGTACTAGCTGGCAAGTAAACGCACACGAGGAAATTGATTCACCTCGTGTGCGGTAGCTATTCCGAGAATTTTCCTATTTTACTGAACGCTAGGGTCGCGTCGCACGATCTTTCATGATCGTCGCTCAGCCCGCTTAAATGAACCAAAACACTATCGACACTGCAGGCGCCATTGTAACAGCTCATTGCTTGACCGGCCCGAAGGGGCGGAAGCGATTGTTGCTGTTTCTCATTTCACCCCAGATTTTTGATTTTGACACCTTTCTTCCGGTGGCGATGACACTGAAATCCGCTCACCCAGAATGGCGCGTTCTTTTTGTCACTTTTTCCAAGCGGAATCATGAATTTATCATGTCCAGCCCGACGCATCGCTCCGCGATAGAAAAGACGGGGGTGTTTCTCTATCTCGGATGGGATCATGCGAAGTCCCGATTGGGCGGCATTGCGCTGAGGTTGCGTTCGGTCCTGATGATTTGCGCTTGGATTCTTCAGTATGCGCGTCCTGCTCTGTTCCTGCAGCGACCCTTCCTGCGCGCGCCGTATGCATGGTGGTATGCGCTTGCGCGGTTGCGCGGCGGCAATGGGTATGTTTTGTGGAAATCGCGCAGTCCGGATATTGTTCACCATCGACTTCGCCAGGTTCGTAAAGAGCCGCCGCCAAAAGAAGTCCCGTCCGCGGTGGTGCGGCTGATGAATCGTCATTGCGATGCATTCATCCATTTCCACGATGAACAGGAAGAAAATATCGATTGGGCCAGCGGCTTCGGTAGTTTGGACGGCGTTAGGCGGGTGAAAATCGGCCTGCCGCACTATTTGAAGCCGTGGCGCGATCATGTCGAGGAGGAGGTCCGTCTCGAGCAGGAGAAGCTGGCGAAAGACGGAGTTCCAAAGGAAACGGAACTCTACTGTATGTTCCCGGCCAAGCCGCACAGCCACGAAACCTTGCGCAAGGCAGGCTCCATCGAGGAGGCGTTCTCGACCGCTCTTCGGGTGCTCTGCAAGCTACGACCTAACGCATTAGTGCTCTGTCGTCCGCATCCACGTATTCTGAATGAACCTTATTTTCGCGAGCTCATGAAGGAAGTTGGTCAAGACCGAGCACGTCTGTGTTTTGCGCATCCCGAGGTCTTGCTTGCCATGTCGCGAAGAGCGATTTTCAACAATCCTTCCAATCTAATGTTCAGCTCGTTCCAAGGCCGTTTCATTGACGTTAGTGACTATCCGGACCAGCACTTTGAAGACTTTAGCGCCAAGTCACTCGCTGACGGGTTCGGCGCGGTATATGTTGATCCCTTTTCCGATGATTTCGAAGAACGCTTTGCTGAAGTAATAGAGAATGATGACGTTTTCGGCGATCTTGGAGTAACGGAGCGCCGGGATCAGTTGATTGCCCGCAATCCCGCTGATATCGAACCTTTGCTTGATCTCCTCACAGCGCCAAGACCACATCGATCGCGATCGGCAGTAGGCACATCGGAAAGGAGCACCTGAGAATGGCTCAACGCGACAGGTGCCCGGTTTGCGAGTCACTAACTCTGAAATCGCGTCCGGAACGGTTACGGGATTCAGATTCGATTGGTGTCCTTGCTTGTGAAGATTGCGGGCACGTTTTTCTCGACAGTTTCGACCATGTAAACGATCAGTATTTCGTCAATGACGAGTTCCTGTTGTCGAAAAAGTTCGTCCAGGGTGTAGACGCGCGATTGCGTCATTTTGAGCATGAAAACGAGGAAAGGCTGGGTCGCGTGGGCCCGTTGGTGACAAACAAGCGGGTTCTGGAATTCGGCTGCGGCGCAGGCGCACTGATGGAGAAAATTCAGCCGCGATGCGACAGTCTCGTTGGCATCGAGCGGACAAAATCGTTTCGGGAACGCCTCAACGAGGTAGGGTTTTCCGTATTAGAGGACATATCGGAAGCGGAAGGTCCGTTTGATGTGGTGCTCATGTTCCATGTGCTTGAGCATTTGTCGGAACCGGTTCAGGCGATCCGCGACTGCGTCGCCCGTCTTGCGTCCGGAGGCTTGCTCTACATCGAAGTACCCAACATAAACGATGCCTTGCTGCGTCTCTATGACGTCGAGGCATATCACCGGTTCCACTTCTTTAAGGATCATTTACATTATTTTTCCCGGGCAAGCTTGCAAGAGACCATTCGGCGTGCCGGCGTGCGCGAAGTCACCATCTCTGGGCACAGTAGGTTCGGACTTGCTAATCACCTCTACTGGCTCAAGACGGGCAAGCCGGGTGGCCATATGATTTGGAATTTCCTAGAAACGCCAAGCGTGTTTCGCGAATACACACGGGCGCTGGCGGCCGCCGACATGTCGGATAGTCTGGTTGCCCAAATTCGAATATGAGACCCGGATTTTACGACGCTGAGGGCATTTGAGATGTCTGCGAGAGTTCCAGTTGATGCCGAAACGTTTCGTCGCGATGGATATTTGGTTATGCCCGGGGCATTTTCGCATGATGAGGTCTCGGCGTATCGCGAGCATTTGCTGGCGAAGTTCGAGGGAGGTGACGATTCGGCCGATTACTCCGGTGACTTGTTCGCTAATCCGGTGACCGAAAGTTTTATAGGCGACGGTCGATTGATCGAGGTCTGCCGCGACCTGCTCGGCGGCGAACCCGTGTATTTCGGCGACAGTTCGGCGATGTACTACGCGTCTAACAACAATGTATGCGGTTTTCATAAGGATAATGCCGATCGGCATAATCCGGACGCTCCCGACTGGGATGGCGACTATCCGATCATTCGGTTCGGGCTCTATCTGCAGGACCATTCAAGGCAGGGTGGCGGTTTGATGCTGTGCGCCGGATCGCATAAGTCGGTCGCCCGGAATCGTAAATTGGAAGTCTTGAACGAAGAGGTTTTCGGGTGGTTCAGCGGCCGCACGCGTTATGTACCGAGCGACGTCGGCGACCTTATCGTTTGGAACTTGAGGACGACCCACGCTGGCATGGGGCGATATTTGCGAGGACCAATACGTCGCCCGATTTCCGAGCGCACACAGCATCTCGTTCCGGGCTTTATGCAGTCAAAATTGGCCGAATCACGCCTCGCAATGTTTGCTTCCTTTGGGCTTGCGGGAAAGCATTTGGATCGCTACCTCCGCTACTTAAAGACACGCACCTATATGGTAGATATTTGGCGTCAGACACAATACACCCCGGGAATGTTCGCAAAATTTGAGGCACAGAATGCCAAATTGCTCGACATGCATGGTGAAGTGTCGGCTGACATAGCGGCTGGCAGACCGGTCGGTGGATACACCTATTGGGCCCCATTGCCCGCTTAGCGGCCGTACTTGTAATGCTTTCTGAATCTTAAGACTGGATTGACTATGGTTGAAAACACTACACGCATATTCATTGGTTATGATCCGCGAGAAACGTCTGCCTTCAGCGTTCTCGCGCATTCGATCAACTCGCGTGCAAGCATGCCGGTCTCGGTTACGCCGATAATGATCTCGCAGCTCAAAGGAACTTTCACGAGGCCGCGCGAAGCTCTGCAATCGACCGATTTCTCGTTCACACGATTCCTCACACCGTACCTTGCGGGATACGAGGGTTGGGCCATGTTTGCCGATTGCGACATGATCATGCTGGAAGATGTGGCCAATCTCTGGGCCCTTCGAGACGACCGTTACGCAGTCATGTGCGTGCATCACAATCATGTGCCGACGGAGAAAGAGAAGTTCCTCGGCGAGCAGCAAACAAAGTATGCATACAAGAACTGGTCGAGCGTCATGTTGTTCAATTGCGCAAAATGCGAGGCGCTGACACCCGAATACGTGAATACGGCAACCGGGCTTCAACTACACCAGTTCAAGTGGTTGGATGGCGACCATCTGATCGGCGAATTGCCATCTAAATGGAATCATTTGGTTGGCGTAAGCGGACCGCGGGAGGACGCGGCGCTTGTCCATTACACCATCGGCGGTCCGTACTTCGATGAATACCGCAATTGCGAATATTCTAAGGAATGGTTCGCTGAGCGGGATGCAATGTTGTACTGCCGGCAGAGGAATGAAATTCCAACGCCGATGACGGGGTAGTTTCGGCCCGGCTTTGATTGAAGAAGCCACACCGGTACGAACAATTCTGCCATTCACGACGAGTACGGCTGAGACAATTGCGCGGAATAGTAATCGCCGCTGGAATGGGCAATCGGATGGCGCAGCTTACGGCGGATCGGCCTAAATGCATGCTGGCCATTGCCGGTCGCCCATTGCTCGCATGGACAATCGACGCCCTGCGCGGCGCGGGCTGCACGGAAATCGTAGTGATTACCGGTTACTTGCAGGATCGGATTCCTGATCTCGGTTTCCGGCGGGTTCAAAACGACGACTACGAGAACAATAACATCCTGCACTCGCTGATGTGTGCACGCGAATATCTAGACGGACCTGTGATGGCGACATATTCGGATATTTGGGTTGAGCCGAGTGTTCATATGAAGCTGGCCGAGGCACAAGGAGACATCGTCGCGGCAGTAGATCGAGACTGGGTTCCTTACTATGACGGTCGAACCGATCATCCCGTAGACGAAGCAGAGAACATATTCGTCGACACGACAGGGGCCGTCCGCCACGCGGGCAAACATTTGCATCCCGCGAATGCGGGCGAATTGCTGTGCGGGGAGTTCCTAGGGCTTTGGCGGATGTCGGCAGCTGGCACAAAGGTGTTCAAATCGGCTTTCGAACAACTTGATTCTGAACTGTCTCCCTCTGCGTCCTTCCAGCAAGCGTCGGAATGGCGCAGAGCGTACATTACTGACATCACTCAACATCTCGTTGATTCGGGGATTCGGGTGGATGCCGCTTTGATTGAGCGCGGGTGGGCCGAACTCGATACAGCCCAGGATTACGAGAGACTGCCTGCAGTCGCTGAGCGCCAGGGCATGAAAACGCTTTCACAAGCTCTTGCAGCATTTGAACGAGCGGAAAAATGAAGATCGACGACGAAGCCGGATACCGTAAGGCGCTCGGCGCCCGGGTGTTGAGTGAAGCGAACGATCTCAAGCGGACGCGACAGGCTTTGGCGGAAGAGTTGGGTTTCCCGCAAGAGCTGGTGGATGCCGTCATCGACGGTGACGCAAGCGTCGATGATTCCCAGAATTTGATGCGCGCAATGGCCGACACCTATCCGATTTCACTCTCCGATCTGTGGCTCAAGCGCAACGATAGTGATGCCGGCGTCATAGTCATGCGGGCCGAAAGGAGCCAAAAAACGTCTCGGGTCTTAGAACGAAAGAACGGTGCGGGCGACTTGAAGCCGTATTACGAGTATCGGGACACGGCGATGAGTCGTCTCGGGCCTTTCAAGCCGGAATGGATCAAGGAGCTTCGAATTGTAGATGACGCGGACCCTGATAATCCCGACGTCGCATACAATAACGGGCACCTGATGCATCAGCAGACGTTCTTCATCGGCGAGGTCAATTTCTACTGGTCGATTGGCGGGAAGAACTGCTGCGCTGAAATGAACACCGGGGATTCGAACTATATATCCCCGTTCGTGCCGCACAGCTTTGCCAGTAGAAACCCTGAAGCGCCGGGCTTGATTGTCGCCGTGACCTTTGGCGGTGAAGTCCGCCGAGCCCTGGATGATTTCTCCAGGATCGATTCGGACGCTGCGTCCGAACTTGCGAGCGACCTGCGCGATGCCGACAGCGCCTATCGCGCGCGTCTGTCGCGTTATCTCGCTGCGGATTCGATGAATGCCGCGGATCTCGCGGAAAGGATGGTCGCTCAAGGCATAAACGCATCGCGTGCTGCGGAGCTTTCAGGCGGTGCATGCCCGGTAAGTTTCGAGGAAACACGCGCGGTATCGGAAGGCCTCGGCGTTCGACCCGAGGACTTGATGATCACGCCCCTT
>DJKK01000276.1 GCA_002434595.1 Alphaproteobacteria bacterium UBA6544
CCACGCTTCTTCGCGGCATCAACGTCGATGTGCTCGAAGCCAACGGAAAACGTGGCTACGGCTTTCACTGAAGGCGCAAGATTCTCGATGACCTCGGCGCTGAAATGTTCCGTGCTGCAAGTCAGGATGGCGTCGACACCTTTACTGCCTTTGATTAGGTCATTGGCCCTCATCTGCGCATCCGAATTGTTCAGGATCGCGTCGTAGTCACGCACTGCCCGTGCTTCAACGTCTTCTGGCAGTTTACGCGTGAGCAGTAGAATAGGTTTGTCTGCCATAGGATTTCTTCCTTTCATTTGCGGTCCAGAGGCGCTTCACTTCGCTATAGGCCTGACATAATCCTTCAAGAGAAATGCGAATCCAACCCTTGCCTATTTTTCAAACCCTGATCGCCCACTGTGGCGTTGTGTTGGCGGGTGTCTTGGCGCTGTTTTTGTCGGTGCCAGGACAACTGCGCGCCGAAATTATTATTGTGCCGCATCAGGCGGGCTATACGCTGGATATCAATCGCACCAACCTCGACAGCCAGGTATCTGATGCCAATGGCGCCTTGGTATATACTTGGGGGGAGACATGCGACGGCTGGACTGTTGAGCAGCGATTCTTGCTGAACATCGTCCAGAGGAACGGAAATGCGGTCCAGCTGATCGCCGTTTCATCGACATGGGAGGCGAAGGACGGCAGTCGCTTACGCTTCAATATCAAGCGTGAGCGGAATGGCGAGACAGTCGAAAAAATTCGAGGAGAGGCACACCTGAATGCTGCCGATGAATCGGGATATGCCGAGTTTGAATTACCAAAGCCGGCGCGCATCAAGCTCCCAAAATCGACGGTATTTCCGACGATGCACACGCTTCGCCTGATGCGTCGGGCAACGAATGGCGTCAAGACCGACCGTCAGTTCGTATTTGATGGCTCGGAGCTCGAGGAGGCGAGCCCTGTCTCTGCATTCATCCTGCCACCGAAGATGCCCAAAAAGCCAAACCCAATTCTCAAGCCGCCGCTTGGGCCTTATGAGACTCGAAGTATAAATCTTGCGTTTTTCGCGCCCACAGGCAGCGCTCCGGAGCCGGAGTTCGAGATGTCGATTGCACTTCAGGATAACGGAATTGCACCGAGTCTTCTGCTCGATTACGGAGATTATGCGGTGCAAGGTACTTTGGTGCGATTAAAGGAGTTGGATAAACCGGACTGCTGACTGCAGTCTCATTCATCACCGAGACGTTCGGCCAGTGCAAACAAATCGGGTGGGTCGGCTTCCGACGCATCAGTCAGATCACCGACGCCAACGCCGATCAGTCGAAAGGTTCTCCCATCCGCTTCCGCCGTGAGTAGCGCTTTTGCCACATCGAAAATAATGTCAGCCTGTTGGGTTGGGTCTGTGAGCTTTCTGGCGCGGGTCAACAAGCGGAAATCCGACTGCTTCAACTTGACCATAACCCCGCGCCCGGCGAGATCCTTATTCTGTAGACGTCGGGCAACGGTATCGCAGAGGGGAACTATCCGGTCGACCAAGGGGCATAGAGCGCCAATGTCCGAAGCGAATGTCGTTTCCGCGGAAATACTCTTGGTGGGTGAATTGGGCTCGACGCTCCGTGTGTCTTCGCCGCGGGAAAACTGATACAGCCGTTGTCCGATGGCGCCGTAACGCGCCATGAGTTCACGTTCCTCGATATGCTGTAGTTGGCCTATTTTTGTGATCCCGTCGCGTCGCAGCTTGCCCGCCAGTGATTTGCCGACACCCCACAAGATGCCGACCGGACGTTCAGACAAGAAGTCGAGGGCCTCTGTTCGCCCGATAACCGCAAACCCGCGTGGTTTGTCGAGATCGGAGGCAATCTTTGCGAGGAATTTATTGTAGCTGAGGCCGATACTGGCGCTTACCCCGACGCGTTCCTCTATGCGCAGTACTAGAGACGCCAGGCGCATCGCTGCGCTTGGACCTCCCGTGCTGACAGGCTCGGTTAGGTTGAGGAAGGCCTCGTCGATTGACAGCGGCTGTACGAGGGGGGTCAATTCACGCATCAGACCACGGATTTCCTCGCCGACACGTCTGTATTTCGCCATGTTCGGCCTTATTACAACGGCATCCGGGCAGGCGCGACGTGCCTTGAACATGGGCATGGCCGAACGAACACCATAGAGCCTGGCCACGTAGCATGCGGCGGCGACGACTCCGCGTTGTCCACCCCCGATGATCACCGGCTTATCAGCGAGTTCCGGATTATCCCGTTTTTCGACCGAGGCGTAGAAGGCGTCGCAATCGATGTGGGCAATCGTGAGGTCGTGCAGTTCCGCGTGCTCGACGAGGCGGGGCGAGCCGCATTGCCGACACCGGCCGCCGTCAGGCATTGCAGGGAAATCGGCGAGGCATGTGCGGCAGAGTGTCTCCGTCACAGCGCGACACCTTCCGGCCATAGACATGCGGCGCCGCGCACTAAAATGCCGCTGCCGGTGCGGAGAATTGCACCGCACACGATCTCGGCGCCCGCCGCAGCGCCGGCATGTGCTCTGGATATCGCAAAACAATTGGCATCATTCAGCAGATGTACCGGACGATCGAAGCGCGCGGCTAAATCGCGGTCGAGAGGGTGACCGTTGAAGGACGAGTTATAGGCGTTCTTGATCAGGCCTGTGGCGGCGAAAATAATGCCCGGTATTCCGAAACCAAGGGTGCATCGTCGACCAAGTTCTGATTCAATTGACCCGACAAGATGCGCAATGGCATCGGCCGTTGCGACATAGTCTCCGCGGCGTGTCGGAATTCGACGCCATAGGTGCAATTTGCCATCCCTGTCGAGTGCCGTCGCCTCGAGCTTGGTGCCGCCGATATCGATCCCTATCCTCATTGGCGGCGGCTTAACGAAAACTCGATTTCGATGACATGGTTGGTGTTACTGCGATTGTGTCGATTTGTGTCGGCATTATCATAGCAATAGTTGGGGATTAAGGCATTCTTACCATTTCTGTGCGCACCGAGAGTGGTTGCGAATTTTTCGGCCTGGTTTTGCGAGCTTTTCTGAATATGGCTAAGAAAGTTTTGATTGTTGAGGACAATGAACTGAACATGAAACTGTTTCATGATCTGCTCGAGTCGAAAGGTTACGGCATCATTCAGACGCGTGACGGCATGGAAGCACTCAAGATTGCGCGTGTGCAGATGCCCGACCTGATCCTGATGGACATTCAGCTGCCCGAGGTATCTGGCCTCGACGTGACGAAATGGCTCAAGGCGGACGACAATCTTAAGCAGATTCCCGTCATCGCCGTCACCGCGTTCGCCATGAAGGGCGACGAGGAGAAAATCCGGAAATGTGGCTGCGAGGCTTATATTGCGAAGCCGATATCCGTGACGAATTTTCTGGAGACAGTGGAGCAGTTTCTCAAATAGGCGACGATGACTGCCCGTGTCTTAGTAGTAAACGACCCGCTTCCCAATTTGAAACTCCTGGATGCAAAGATCTCCAATGAATATTTGGAGGTCGAGACGGCGATTAATGGCGCGGACGACCTCGTCGCAATCGAGACGGACCCTTCGGATATCGTGTTGTTGGACACCAAGATGCCGGGTATGGACGGGTTCTAGGTTTAGGAGACGATCAAGGTGAATCTCGATACCGCGCATCTTACCGGCGTCATGGTGACTGCCCTCTCCGATCGCGCCGACAGGGTGCGCGGTCTGGAATCATCCGCCGACGACTTTCTGACGAAGCCGGTCGCCGATGGCGCCCTTTTTGCGCGTATCCGGTAATTGGTGCGTCTCAAGATGCTTATGGACGAATGACGTCTGCGCGAGCGGACGTCGGAGAGCCTTGCGGTTCCGGGGTGGTGACCCGGTTCCGGCTATGGAGACCGGCAAAGATGCTCGAATCCTGATCGTGATAGGCAAGGAATTCTAAGCTACGCTACTCGCTGAAATACTGGTCTCGGACTGATATTAGACGGCGGTCATCGCCAATCCACAGGAGACGATTTAACGCCTGACTGCGGAAGACTTCGACATGATCGTTATCGAACTGCGGCTAGAAGATCAGGACGCTCTTGGTCTATGCACGGGTATTCGGTCGGGCGATGCCTTGAGACAATCCGATCATATTGCATGCGGAAGAGATGGATGCAGATCGATTGGCCAAGGTGATGAACCCCGGTTTCAACGACTATGTTCTGCGCCCTTTAGACAGCAATGAGTTGCTCGCACGCTGCCGGACACACGTTCGCCGCCGGCGGAATCAGTAAAATTTGCACGACAATTATCAATGCAGTTTCGAAATGTCGCTGACCGACGGGCTGACCGAGCTATACGACCGACGCTACCAGGAAGCGTATCTCGGCGGTTTGATCGATCGGGATTCCGGCGGTCGACGGCATCTATCGGTGGTCATGTTCGACATCGGCCATTTCAAGAAGATCGATGATCCGTACGGCCATTCCTAAGGTGACGAGGTGCTCCAGTAACTTTGCGCCCGAATTATGAAAGGCGCACGAATTTTTGATACGGTGGCGTGCTACGACGGCGAAAAATTCGTCGTCGTCATGCCGGAAACCGATATCAATGCGGCAATGACCGCTACAGAGCGATTGCGGCACGGTGTTGGAGTCTGGCCATTTACCGCCATAACCACCGGCCAGAAGCTCGAGTTAACAATTAGAATCGGCGTTACTGAGGTCGATGTTACCGTGGACGACACGACGACCAGCCTGAACCACCGAGCGGATGAGGCCCTGAACGCGGCCAAGTCGGCCGTCAAAAATCGGGTGCAGTACTGAAAGGCCGGGAAGAATTAGGACACGGCGGCTGTTTCGGCCGGTTAAGATCGGGTTAGGATTGCTCTCAGAATCACAAATGCCGCCCAAGTAGGCGGCATATCCAGAACGTCAATAAAGTCCGAGGTATTACTTGATCTTGCCTTCCTTGAACTCGACGTGCTTCCGCACGACCGGATCGTATTTCCGCATGCTGAGCTTTTCCGTCTGCGTGCGCGGATTTTTCTTTGTGACGTAGTAATAGCCTGTGTCAGCCGTGCTGACGAGCTTGACCAAAATCGTACTAGCTTTTGCCATGGTCTCGTATCCGTTTACCGAGGCGACAAGAAGCGCACGATAGCGTCTCGGGGTTCCAAGTCAAGCTCATTCGCGTTGAATCACCCGTATACCCTTGCGGCGCGTCAACACGGGTGTCTTTCCGTCCGCGCATTCAGGCCGCTCGAGACGCCAATTTCGCCAAGCCTCCTCTAGGACGAATTGCGTCACTCCCATGATCTTGAGGTGCGACATGACATGGCGGAGCGGATGCCAGCCGATATCTTCCAATTCGTTGGTCTCAAAAAGCGCGCCGCCGACTTTCCCGCCGTCCGCCATGAAGAAGCGCGTATCGAAACGGATGGGTGAATGGGTCGGTGTTACCGCACGAACGATGTAGTCCAGTTGTGCTGGCGAGGGTATCAATCCCGCATCGCAAAAGGCGCGGGTCGCTGCTGTGTTTCGGGTCGGCTCGAACGTACCCGTCTTGCCGACGAGGACGCCGGTCTCTTCCCAAGTCTCTCTTATGGCGGTCCAGGCCAAAGCCCGTGCACGACGCGATCCGCCGTGACGCGCCAGACGGACCTCGACATCGTGGCGCAAGTCGAGCATGGAGGCCACGGCGTGATCGCCCCGCTCAAGCGCGCCGCCGGGGAATACGTACACGCCGGGCATGAAGCGAGCGGACATCGGGCGGCGACCCAGCAGGACATCGGGATTTTGTTTCTCTCCTCGCAGTAAGACAAGACTCGCGGCATGTCGCGGTCGTACCGGTGGTTGCGATCGGGATTCCGGTTGCGTCATGTTCAACTGCCCGCACGTGGCTTGGCGAAAGCCAGCACTTTTTCATAGAGTTCGCGTTTCCCGAGCACACCTTCGGCAATTTGCAAGTCAAGGTCTTGCCCCTCGTGAGGCTGCCAGGGACACATTTGCTTCGGGCGGTCCGCATCATCCGTGCCGGCGCGCCGTCGAATTTTCAAATTCCGGCGGATAGATTCGCCCTTACCCGTAATGAGCGCCGCGATTGCAGTGGCGCTGTCCCGCATGCGGCTAGTGCAGATAGTTGGCAATACACCATACCGGTTCAGCACATAGCCGGATGGCGCGTGCATCCGGGCCCAGGTGAGGATCAACTCGCCATCGTTTGGAAGGCGGAGGACCTGTTGGACGGTTCCTTTTCCGAAACTACTGGCGCCAACGACAATCGCCCGGCCTTGGTCCTGCAGCGCGGATGCAATGATCTCGGCGGCGGACGCAGAAGCACCATCGAGCAGGACGGCAATGGGGATTTTTGGCACGATCACATGGTTGTCGGCGTCGAAATACTGATAACTTCGAGGATGCCGTCCGCGTGTCCTGAGGATTGCACCGGTCGCGAGAAACAAATCGGCGACTTTGACTGCTTGGTCGAGAAGGCCGCCAGGATTTCCTCGAACGTCGATGATCAAGCCGCGAAGCCGTGCGCCGAGCGTTACTTCCGCTTGATCCGTCGCTTCGCGCATCTCCCGAAGGGTATCCTGGTTGAAGCTGGTCAGGCGGATGTAAGCGAAGTCGCGGTCTACCTCCATGAAGACCGTTTGCTCGACGATATGGGTCCGGGTCACAGGGACCTTTAACGGCTCTTCGCGAGCGTCTCTCCTAATCGTCAGTAGTAGCTCGGTCCGAACCGGTCCACGGAGCAAATTGACAATACCGCGCAATGGCATCCCGGAAATGGCAAAGTCGTCAATTGCGAGGATACGGTCGCCCTTCATCAGCCCGGCAATGTAAGCCGGCTGGCCCGGTTTTATCTTGCTGATTAAGGCGCCATCGGTATGCGCTTCGATAGACGCACCAATGCCGCCAAAACCGTCGCGCTTTGCGCGTTCCTCGCGTGCCGCCTCGGCCGTCGAATATCGGGTATAGGAATCAAGCTGATCTGCCATCGTGTCGAAAATTGAGGCGTAGATGCTTTCCGCCGTCGCCGCATTCAGGGCCGCCGACGCAGTTCGTCCAGATTCAATAAGGTGGACGGCGGTGGAAGCCCACTCGGCGGCACTGCTGGCCAGTTTAGTCTGGGCGGCGGCGCGGCCGTCAATCAAGAGAGCGACTTCATCACTGGCATCGCTTTTCACCGCCGCCAGAGCAGGTTCAATGCGCCGCAATCCGTTCAAACCGATCAAGACCAACTCGCCGATGTCCGCTGTGTCGATGTAGATGTCCTGAATGTATGCGAATCCCGCGTCGAATACTTCGATGGCGGCGGCGGATTCGAACTGATCTGGAACGTTGGCAACGCCGATTTTCGCACACCCTGCGGACATTGCGGCGGTCCAAAGAACAAACGAGACGGTCGCGGCGCGAGCCATCCATTGAATGCATTTTGGCCTGCAAGGTTGCAGGGGCGAAATGCGAGCTTCCAACCTATACACTGTCATTAATTTTACGCGAATTCTTAATCGGTTGGTAGTTAACGCCTGCGACGGCCGTGTCGCTTCGGTGCTCGACGCTGCCGGGACTTTCGGGCACGATCGTTGGTTATGTCATCTATATCCGCGAGTTGGAACACCAAGCTCCCGGTTCTCGGTTCCGCCTCAAGGAGTTCGGCGGTTACTGTCTGGCCAAGCGAAAAGCGTAGGCCGCTGTTTTCTCCCTCCAAGCAATGATGTGTCTCGTCGTAATGGTAACGGTCCCAGGGAAGAGTTCGGATGGGAACGAAGCCGTCAGCACCTGTTTCTTCAAGTCTGATGAAGAGGCCAAATCGTGTGACGCCACTGATCCTGCCTGAGAAAATGCTGCCGATGCGATCTGCGAGGAACGCCGAAGTAAAGCGGTCGAGTGCGTCACGTTCCGCAGCGGCGGCACGCCGCTCCGTTGAAGAGATTTGCTCGCCAATCGCGGTGAAGGCGTCATCGGCATCATTGGGCAAGGCGCCTTCGCCGAGGCTAAACTCGCGGATCAAGGTGCGATGGACCAACAAGTCGGCATAGCGGCGGATTGGCGATGTAAAATGGCAATAACGTCGGAGCGCTAGTCCGAAATGGCCGGAATCGCCAGGGCCGTAGACTGCTTTTGATTGCGCGCGCAGAATCAGGTCGCTGACAATCTGAAGCTTATCGGTATGCGCCGCCCGGGTCAGAATGTCGGCGAAGTGAGTTGGGCGCAGGGCTCCCGCCCGCGCCAGCTTGAAACCGAGTGTCGAAAGCGATTCGCGGAGGGTCTCGACGTCTCCCAACGCCGGCGGTTCGTGAATGCGATACATGACGGGCGCTTGTTTGGCTTGCAGGGCCTCGGCCGCGGCGACATTGGCTGCGATCATGTATTCCTCAATCAGCCGGTGGCTGTCGTAGCGCGGACGAGGCAAGATCTTGTCCACCCAACCCTCTTCATTCAGTACCACTTGGCGTTCCGGGAGATCGAGATCGAGTGTGCCCCGCTTGTCGCGGGCTCTCGCAAGTGCCTCGTAGGCGCCGAAGAGTGGTTCGATGACCAAAGCCATCAGGGATTTGGTCTTGTCGTCCGGACTACCGTCTCGGGCATTCTGGACTTGTTCGTAGGTCAGGCGGGCGGCCGAGCGCATCAGCCCGCGCCGAAATACATGGCTGAGCAGGCATCCGTCACGGCTGATCCGCATATCAGCCGCGAGGCAGGCGCGATCGACGCCGGGACGCAGGGAACAGAGGTCATTGGAGAGCTTTTCTGGCAGCATTGGTACGACGCGGTCCGGGAAATAGGCTGAATTTCCACGCTCTCGTGCCGAGAGATCCAATGGGTCGCCGTGCCGGACATACCAGGCAACGTCCGCAATGGCGACGACAATCCGCCAACCGCCTGAATTGTCTGGCGCATCGTCTGGTGATGCGAATACCGCATCGTCGAAATCGCGGGCATCAGCGCCATCGATTGTGACCAATGGTAATGAACGGAGGTCCTCTCGATTGCCCAGTGCAACAGGTGCCGCGCGTTCGGCCTGCTTTAGTGCGGCGGCCGAAAACTCGACGGGCAATCCGTGGGTGTGTATGGCTACCAGGCTGATGGACCGCGGGTTGTCCGACGATCCAATACGGC
>DJKK01000301.1:0-2933 GCA_002434595.1 Alphaproteobacteria bacterium UBA6544
GCGTCACCCAGACATTCGGGTCCGCGTCAGGCATCGCGCTTCGATTCTCAGGCGTATCGATGATACTCGGCATGACGCAGTTGACGTTCACGCCCTTGTCGCGAAGTTCGGCGGACATCGTCTCGGTCAAGCGAATGACGGCGCCTTTGGCGGCAATATAGGCACCCATTTTCGCCATACCCTGGCGTGCCGCGTTTGCGCCAATTGTCACGATTTTTCCGGAGCTGTTCTCTATCATGCCCGGGACTACCGCTGCCGTCGTATTCAAAAGCGTGCGGGCGTTGAGATCCATCATGAGGTCCCACTTATCAGCCGGTAGCCCGTGCACCATTTCGCCCATATGAAATCCGCCGGCGATTGCCGCGAGTGCGTTGATCTCTCCAAACTCGTCCCTGCCTTGGGCGACGGCGGCTTCAATCTCGGCATGTACCATCAAATCAACAGCACATTTGATTCTGTTATTTTCATTGCCGGGATAGGTCGTCTCTAGTGCATCTCCATTCAGGTCTACCAGGACAAGGTTGGCACCCGCAGAATCGAAAGTGTCAGCTGTCGCACGCCCTAAATTACCCGCGGCGCCGGTGATCATCACCGTCTTTCCCTTCAAGTCTGGCATCTCAATCCTCCTGCGGTTCGGTCGCCGCGCGGCGGCGGGGCACGTTGGTAGAATTGT
The DNA here is from genome assembly GCA_002434595.1 of Alphaproteobacteria bacterium UBA6544. Taxonomy (GTDB): domain Bacteria; phylum Pseudomonadota; class Alphaproteobacteria; order UBA8366; family UBA8366; genus UBA6544. The sequence goes on from DJKK01000301.1 coordinate 674, forward strand.
TCCGCCATCACCTGTCGACAATCGGGTGTAGGCCCATAAATTCGATAGTCTCTGGGTGGTAAAACCCGTGCGCACTAGAAGGAGCCTGCCGGATGGCTAAGAAAAATGCATTGCAAGGGATCCGCGTTGTTGACGCCGCGACCGTAATTGCGGGACCGACGATCGGAATGTTGCTCGGGGATTTCGGCGCTGATGTCATAAAGGTGGAGCACCCGCGCGGCGACGTGCTGAGGGTTACTGGTCATCAAAAAGATGGGGTTGGGCTTTGGTTCAAGATGGCGAACCGGAATAAGCGCTGCGTAACGATGAATTTCAGTTCACTGAAGGGTGCAGAACTTTTCAAGGAACTGATAAAGACCACCGATGTGCTCATCGAGAATTTTCGGACTGGCACCATGGAAAAATGGGGTCTTGGTTGGGAAGACCTGAAGGCGATAAACCCGCGCCTTGTTATGGTGCGGGTGACGGGCTTTGGGCAAACCGGTCCCTACCGGCATCGTCCGGGTTTCGGCACCGTCGCCGAAGTCTTCAGTGGTTTCGCGAATATGACCGGGGAGAAAGACGGGCCGCCCACACTTCCGAATTTCGGATTGGCGGATGGTATCGCCGCATCCTACGGCACCTTCGCCACCATGTTTGCGCTCTATCATCGTGATGCCCAGGGGAGTGGCAAAGGACAATTTATTGACCTCAGTATCTATGAGCCGATCTTCCAGGTTTTGGGGCCGCAACCCCTGGCGTTTGACCAACTCGGCGTGATTCAAGAGCGTATGGGCAACCGGTCGGACAACAATGCGCCGCGGAATACTTATGAGACGCGTGATGGGAAGTGGGTGGCGATTTCCACCAATTCACCTGCTATTGTGAATCGGGTTCTGACCCTCTGCGGCGGAGAGGCAGCCGCAAGCGATCCGCGTTTCCAAACCCCTAAAGACCGGGTCGAACATATCGATGAGGTCGATGGAATGGTTGCCGACTGGATCAGGCAAAGGGATCAGAAAGAGGTTCTCGAAAAGTTTGAGGAAGCGGAAGCCGCAATTGGTCCCGCGTATGACATTTCCCAGATATTCGAGGACCCGCAGTATCAGGCGCGTGGCGACCTTGTAGAATTGGATGATGAAGACCTTGGTAAGATTCGGATGACGTCTGCTTTCCCGTTCATGTCAGAGACGCCCGCCGAAATACGCCACGCCGGACCGCGTAAAGGCCAGCACAATGAGGAAATTCTCTGCGATGAGCTTGGCATCGATCCGGCTGATTTGCAGAAGCTGGCCGAAGAAGGGGCGATCTAGTTCGCTGCCTTGATCATATCGGCCGCCTTCTCCGCAATCATCAATACGGCGGCGTTGGTATTCGCCGACGGCATCAACCGCATGACGGACGCATCGACCACGCGTAGTCCGTCAAGGCCGTGCATCTGCAATTCAGGGTCGACGACGGCCATCGGGTCTGTGCCCATCTTGCAAGTACCGATAGGGTGGAAAACGGTGGACCCGGTTCGGCGCGCGAAATCGAGCAGTTCGTCGTCGGTCTGGACTTCAGGTCCGGGTACCGTTTCGACATCGACGAACTTAGCGAGTGCCGGTTGAGCAAAGAGTTCTCGTGCCTTGCGCAGACCGCCAACAATCGTTTCCTGGTCGATCCTGTCGGAGAGATAGTTCAGCCGAATTGTCGGTTGGACCTCAGGGTCGGTCGACGCCATGTGGATGGAGCCCCGGCTCGCAGGCCAATGTCGCCAGATGCCACAAGTCATACCCGGAAAATTGTCCAAGACACCGAACTGCCCCTCGACGTAACTTGCGGGCGCGAAAGCGAATTGGACGTCTGGCGTTGCCACACCCGGCATGACCTTGAGTGACGCACTTACATTGCCGGGCGCCGTAGTGAGCAGACCGTTTCAATTAAAAGTATAGCGCAGGATCTCCCAACCGAGCCGCGCACCCCGGGGCCCTCTGGTTGAATGTCTCGACATCCTTGCCGCGGCAGCAGAAGCGGGCGACGTAGTGATCCCGCAGGTTTTCGCCAACTCCTGGGAGTTCATGCACGACATCGGTACCATGTTCGCGCAGCCGCTCACTGCTGCCAATACCGGAGCGCTCGAGGATTTGCGGTGAGGCGATGCTACCGGTGGACAGAATGACTTCGCAGCGCGCTTGAGCCTCGCGCTCGAAACCATCGTGGCGAAACCGCACACCGGTGGCGCGACCGTTCTCTACAATTAACCACTTGGTCATTGCCTTCGTGACGACCTGTAGGTTTC
>DJKK01000301.1:3272-4499 GCA_002434595.1 Alphaproteobacteria bacterium UBA6544
GGTTTCAGAAAGGCGCGGGCTGTGCTCATTCGCCGTCCGTCGCCGAGCGCATACTGGAAGAATTCGACACCTTCTTGAGTCGCGCCGTTGTAATCAGGATTGCATGGTAGGCCCATTTCTTCGCAGGCATTCATAAACACCTGTGCTAAGGGATGCTGCTCGATAGGCTCGCGTACACGGATCGGCCCCTCGCGGCCGCGAATATCACTATCGCCAACTTCTGCCGTCTCGAACTTACGGAAATACGGCAATAGGTCGTCAAAAGACCAGCCCGGATTACCCAATTGGCGCCAGCCATCGTAGTCTTCGCGCTGCCCACGGACGATCAGATGCCCATTGAGCGACGACGATCCGCCGAGGACTTTGCCCCGGGGCCAAGAGATGCTGCGGTTGCCAGAGGAGTCCTCAGGTTCGGTCGTATAGAGTCAGTTAACCTTGGGATTGCTAATTGTCTCGAAAAAGCCGGCTGGTATGTGGATGAAAATATTATGGTCGGTGCCTCCCGCTTCTAACAACAGGACGGTCTTGCCTTCATCTTCGCTCAGGCGATTTGCCAAGACGCAACCGGCCGAACCGGCACCGACGATGATGAAATCGTATGAATCCATCTTAGCGTCACCCTAGCTTCCGGACAGATCGGTCGGTGCCAACTGATAACCACGGATATAGTCGGCGCATTTCTCGCCAATCATGATTGTCGCGGCATTTGTATTGGCGGAAGGCATTGTCGGCATGATCGAGGCATCCGCGACGCGCAGGCCTTCCAGACCGCGGACGCGTAGATTGTCGTCGACGACCGCCGTGGGGTCGCTCTCCGGCCCCATCCTACACGTACCCATAAGATGGAACGTGGTGGTCGCGTTCTCGCGGTAGTATGCCAGCATTTCGTCTTCGGTATTGACGTCGGGACCGGGTAGTTCCTCGCGTTCGACATGGGGCGCGAACTCGGGGGTCTGCATCAGGTCACGGGCCATTCTCATTCCGGCAAGTGACAGTCGGCGGTCTGTCTCGTGTGAGAAATAGTTTGGTTGAATCGCCGGCGCCTCGAACGGATTAGCTGACTTCACTCGGATATGGCCTGTGCTCTCTGGACGTTGCACCCATGGCGCGACAGTAACGCCCGGGAAATCGTCCAGCTGTGATTGCACGCCTTCCTTGTAACTCGCGGGCGTGAACGAAATCTGAAGGTCGCCGTTGTCGAGAGCGGGGTCCGACTTCCAGAAGATG
>DJKK01000332.1 GCA_002434595.1 Alphaproteobacteria bacterium UBA6544
CTACGGTACCTACCTACGGTACCGTACGGTACCAGCAAGTACTGGTACCACGGTACCTACGGTACCGTAGGTACCGTAGGCACCGTATGTAGGTACCTACTCTAGGTACCTACGGCTACGGTATAGAGCTTATCCGGTATTTATTAAATAAATAAATAAATAATTAAACGACTAATGATTTGATTCATTACCATACCAAAAGGAAATACAAAATGAGCAATAAAAGTACTAAGCTAAGGTGTAGATAAAAGTGATAACTATTACCGTTTTAGCTACATGGATAAGGAAAGTGTGACATTGAGCAAAAAAGTACTAAAGCGAGATGTAGCTAAAAATGCATATTAGACACCATAACCATAAGGTGCTCCTAAATATAGCAAAAAAGTACTAAAGTAAGATGTAGCTAAAAATAGAAAATCAATGAAAAATGAGACCATATGATAAGTGCTCCTAGTTGGGAGCAAAAAAGTACTAATAAATGGTGTAGCTAAAAGTAGTAATTAGAGCTTAAAACAGGGTTAAAACAGCTAAAAACAGGCTGAAAATCGTAGAATTAAATTTTTTTTTTTCAAAATTGAACGGCCAAAAAAAAAGTTCCCCCCCCCCCCCCCCCCCCGGGTTGGATGAGAAGGGATGAGAGAGAAGGGTGCCATGCGTGTGTCGCCATGGTTTGTGGCAAAATGGTCTAAGCATTGATACGAACCCGATCATGCAGTCACGTCGGGCCGACCGGCCATCTTAGCGGAACCGTCTCTAAACCTCTCTTGTTCACTACGCCAATACCGCGCGTCTATTTTGCAAGGGGGTTGTTCCGCTAATTTTCACGACGAGCGACAGCGTGTCTCTGTCGAAAGATATTCGGAGGTCACTCGGCCGCCACGGCACCGCGGTACTGGGTGAGGCTGCCGGCGTGCATGATCGAGCCCGGCAGCGGGTGGTCGACGATATCCTCGGCGAGACGCGCAACCTCGATCAGCTTGTCGAGATCGACACCGGTCTCGATGCCGAGCTCGTTGCAGAGGAACACCACATCCTCAGTGCAGACATTGCCAGCAGCACCCTTCAGGGCTGCGAAAGGGCAACCGCCTAGGCCGGCGACCGAACTGTCGAAAAGGTCGACGCCCATTTCCATCCCGGCATAGACGTTTGCGACACCCATGCCCCGCGTGTCGTGCAAATGCAGGCAAACACGCTTGTCGGGCCAGGTTTCGCGAACCTTGCCGACGACCTCCTTAATGCCTTTCGGCGAGGCCCAACCCATGGTGTCCGCAAGGCTCAGGATTTCGATATCCGTACCTTCTTCCGCCGCGATATCGAGAATTTCCCGCAGGCGCTCCACCGCCGTTTCGGGCACGACCGAACCTTCGAAATTGCACCCAAAGGCAGTCATCAGCGACGCGCGCCGAACTTCAATACCATACTTCTTGTAAAGCTTGAGTTGACCGCGCTGGACTTCGCGGTTGATCTCGAAGCCACGGTTGGTGTTGTGCTTCATAAAGGTCTCGGATGCGGTGGTCGAGATTGAGCCCATGTGGGTCAGCTTATCGCTGTGCTGCATGGCGCGCTCTATTCCCTTCTCGTTTAGCCAGAGCGCGTGGTAGACGATGCCTTCCTTGGCGCCGAATCCATCGATTACGGCGTCCGCATCCGCCCAGCCGGGTACGCGTTTCGGATTAACGAACGACGCCACCTGAATCTTCTTCAGACCGGTTTCCGAGAGCGCATCGATCAGTTCGATTTTACGTTCGGTGTTGATCGGGCCCGTTTCGATCTGGAATCCTTCTCGCGGACCCTCCTCTTGAATGTCCACCTTCTTCGGCAGGTCGCTCATGGCTTGCTCCTTCGCTCCAGTCAGCTCTTTCCAGAGATATGTCTAAAGGTGGCGCAGGGTCAAATGGTCGCGATGTCTCAATCGCCGTGGGCCTGTTCCGCTGCCGCCAAGACTGCCGGTGTCACCCGTACCGTCATGGTCAATGCATGGAAGGACAAGGTTTTGCCGTGGCCGTCTAGATTGAGGCTGTTATTCACACCGCCCTGCAGCACATTCTCAATTACGAAGTTGAAAGCCTTCAACTTCGGCAGATCGTATCGCCGGACTTCCGTCGCGCCGCGATGGCGGAACATATCCAGCATACGAGCTTCCGTCGCCTGTTCGGCAATGGCGTCGTACCCGCTGTCGTCGAACGGGATGATGCTGACGTTCAAGCGGTCGCCCTTGTCGCCGGTGCGTCCATGAGCGATCTCGTACAAAGGAACCTCGATAAGGTCGTCAGAGATCATCTTCGGTCACCAGGGTCACGCGGGGTTTCACATCCGACCGCGGTATCAGAACGGAGCCTGTCTTGACACGCCATGTCGTACTGCGACGCACGCCGCCGCCACCGGCTGGGCCGTCGCAATAAAGTGACTCGACCTCGCGCGCGACGAGAGCTGCGGTGGCTTCGTCATGTGCGTTCGCGGCGGCACGCATGCGCACTTCGCGTGGCTCGCCGTCGAAGGAAGCTGTCAGCTCGCCGGTATCGCCGTCGTGGATGCTGACGGTGCCGATGAGATCTGTGCGGAGGTCGCAATCGAGATCTAGATAGTTGACCCGTTCGCGCATGATCTGTGCCGCCAGCTTGGCGCGCGCCATGGCATTCGGTCCGGCATAGGAAATCTCGCCTTCGCCAAGCCAACCGCCATCCGCGCTGATCGTGACCTTAAGCGTTTCCGGAGCGGCTCTTCCTCTGGCTCCTGTGACGCGTACACGGTCCGGGCCGACCTGCTCAACTTGGACATTGGAAATATCCAGTGTCGCATCCGGTGTCAGATAGTGGGTGGGGTCGTCCAGTTCATAGAGGATCTGTTCCTTAACGGTTCGCGTGTTGACCACTCCGCCCGTGCCCGCAGGTTTGGTCACCACGATGGAGCCATCTGCCTCTACCTCGGCGATCGGAAATCCGACATTCGCAAGGCCCAAGACGTCCTTGCGTCCGGGGTCGGCATGGTATCCGCCGGTTATCTGGGAGCCGCACTCAAGCAAATGACCCGCCAACACTCCAGCGGCCAATTTGTCCCAATCTCCCGCTGCCCAACCGAAATGCTGCATTAGAGGACCAAGGGCGAGTGCAGAGTCGGTAACCCGTCCGGTCACGACGATGTGCGGGTCAAGATCGAGGGCGTCCGCGATTGGTTGCGCGCCGAGATAGACGTTCGCGGCCAGGATTTCTGTGTTCGCCAGGTCCAATGGCTTTTCATTCCCCCATTGTTCGGTGCGCAGGCCGCGGATGTCTTCCCGAAGGTCATCGCCGTCGACCACGGCAACGCGGAGGCCCTCAATGCCGAGCTCCTTGGCGAGCTCGTGAAGACGTCGCGCCGCGCCCATGGGATTGGCGGCGCCAAAATTACCAATAATGGGAATGCCGCTTGAAACGCTACGTTTCAGCACCGGTCCAACGAAACCCGCGAGGTCGGGTGTGTAGCCCTTCTTGGGATCGCGGCGGCGCTCCCGCTGCGCGATTGCCAGCGTCCGCTCCGCCAAGGTCTCGTAAAACAGTGCCGCCGGTTGTCCTGATCCGATTAGTGCGTCCGCCACAGGTCCGCCCACATCCATCCTGTCGACGGAAAATCCGGCAGCGTTCCCGATATGCATGCGTTGTGCGCTCACAGAAATTTCCTTCCGGGGCGGTTGCGTATCGCGGCGATGGCGAAATCCTGGCTGCTCATACCGGCGCGGGCGCCCCAAGCCGCCGCAAGTTCGTTAACGTGGCTGATACGGCCCGTGTTCCAGATTGAGCGAGAATCGCCGATACGTGCGGACTCGTGGCTGATAGTGGCGCCCGAGACGCCTTGTTCATCCATGACCGGTAGGCGGCTAATTCCGGCACGGTTGCGGCCGACACCCGCGTCGTGGAAGATAGCCGCGAGGACCGGTTGATAGATGGCCTGTCCGCCGTTTCGGTTCGCCGCGAGGATAGCGCCGTGCGATCCAACGATCACAACCCGGCCCGCGTCCTCCGGAATCAGCAGAGATGCGGAATCGAGGCCCCAAACTTCCGGTTCCCAGCGCTCGGCGCGGAACTTGTAGCGCCCTTCGGAATGACTGGGCGCTTCGCCTTCGAACGGCTCGGCGAGGCGCATTTTGCGGGCGCATTCCGAAGCCGTTTCGCCAACCGCGCACCCCACCGCGCCGGCTGCGGCATTCGTGTAGCTGATGACACCTCGGGCGTGCATGTCCTCGCCATCCCCTATCATGCCGGTCGTGTGTGCGACTGTAGCCGCTGCAATGCCGAGTTCTTGCAGATAGTCGAGGCTGCCGATCCCCGTCCGGTCCCGGCCGATGCCGGCGTCGTTGAGGATGATGCCTCGCGGTCTGGCCGATGCCGCAAGATAACCTGCATAGACGCCGCCGTGGCTGCCCGCAAGAATTACCGAACCCGCGTGTTCCGGCTTCGGTTTGGTCACCGTATCTAGCACCCAGATCGGGACGTCGTTATCGGAAGCGTTGCGTTCGGTCATGGTGTGCGGCTTGTGATCGAATGTTTATAACATGATATAGCGCGCGCGGGCGCGTTTCGTCACGTTGAATGGCGCCGTTTGTCGATGTTTGATGGATGACTTGGGAGTCGATCCTCTCTGTTTTCTCGAGATATACTGCCCTCCCGAATATCGGAACGGAGTGCACGGCGATGGCGGACGGAGACCGGAAGGCAAATAGGGTTGGCATAAACCACGTGCCCCTCGCGGTCGATGAGGCATTGGCATTCTATGGGCGTTTTGGATTTCGAGGTCACGAACCGAAACGAGGATATAGCGTTCATTTATTTCGGCGATCAGTTCATCAATTTTACGCGGGGACGACGGCAGGGCCCGGATGACGAGTGGCACTTCGGTATTGCGGTCGACAACAAAGAGCTCGTTCGCGAACGGTTAATCGAGATGAGCGTCGAATTGCTCGATAGCCAGTTTCTCGATTTTCTCGATCCTTGTGGCAACCGGGTCGAGATCACGACTTACACGAACATACAGTTCAGCAAGACCCCTGGCGTATTGCGCGGAATGGGACTGTCACACCTGGATAGGACAGATTAAGCGCTCGGCGAATTGGGAAAGAAGGGGATGGCGCCCGACTGATATCTAGGATTGCCGGTATTTCTTCGGCGGCTGTGGATTGTTGGCTGGATTGGTGTCGTGCTTCGTGAGCTTGTCCAGCAGCCCACTTTCCGCCAACGGCTGCAAATCAGCCTCAAGGGGATCGGCCTTCGCCTTGTCGTATACTTGGTCACCGTCGACATAGAGGGTGAAGGCTTTTAGGTATTTTGCCTTCTTCGCTGGATCTTCGATCGTGTCCTTTGTCCACTGATACAGCGGATATTTGTCGATGCCTTGGGCCTCGGCTTCGGCGCAATATCCGGCGAACGCGTCGTACTGACATTTTAGCGCGGCATTGTGCCGAACCAGAATGTCGCCGAGTGGCGTGAGGCTTGGGTCTTGTGGGTTCTGTCGGGCCGTCTCGGCCCGGGTGTCTTCGAGATTGATACGCACCTGATACTGCCATTCATCGCTCATCGTTGAGGCTCCGTTCGTCGTGCGCCTTTGATTTTGGAAGATACGGATCGATTCGCAAGCGCTTTTCAATAGTAAGACCTTGTTGTGCATGGCCCTGCCAAGTGGTGCCCTCGTGTGATACATCATTACGCGATGGACAGCGCATTAATCATCGAACGCCTAAAGGTGCGTCAGTTGGCTCTTTCGCCGGCGATCTCACTTAGTGAACGCCTCTCCGATGTGAAAAGCTTCGATGTTGTCTTGGTCGAACTGCAGCTTTCGTCCGGCGATACCGGGTATGGCGATGCCTTGATCGTGGACGGGACGACGCCAGAGACACTGGAGCAGGCGTGGATGATCGTCT
>DJKK01000059.1 GCA_002434595.1 Alphaproteobacteria bacterium UBA6544
CGCAGGCGCGGTTTCGCCGCGCATTGCGCGATCGACGGCTTCAACCGCGAGTTTCGTCGCATGACCCGGCGCATAAGCCTTCCAGCTCGAAATCTGTCCCTTGCGAGACTGTCGGGTAGCGGTTGTAACGTGCAGCGCGTGGTTGATCGCCTGATAGATGACATCTTTCGAAAGGCCCAGCATCGTGCCAATACCCGCCGCCGCCGCGGGTCCCAGGTGCGCGACATGATCAATCTTGTGTTTGTGGAGTGAGACCGCCTTCACGAGGTTAATATGGATTTCGTATGCCGATGCCATTCCGCGCACGAGGTCACGTCCTGTACACCTCATCTGCTGAGCCACCGCGAGGAGCGGCAGGATATTGTCACCCGGATGGGAGTATTCCTCCGCGAGGTATGTATCATGATAATCCAATTCGCGGACGGCCGTACCGTTCGCCCAAGATGCCCATTCCGCGGACACCCGGCAGGCCGGTGGCAATCCGTAGAGTGTCGCACCTCCGTCCCGCAAATGCGCCAAAGCCTGCTGACGTGCATGCGCCACAGGCGGCCTTTCGAGCGAAGCGATGGCTACCGATGCGTTGTCGATGATCCGGTTGGCCAGCATCTCAATGACGTCGGCATCGATGGGCACCGGGTCGGTCGCTAGCTCTGCCAGTTGCCACGCTAACTCATCTTCGCGCGGGTGCCGCTCGGTAGATGGCCATACTCTTAATTCGTGGATCTTCATAAATGGACCTCTGACATTTCTATCCATTCTGTGCCCCTCCCAGGGAATGACAAGGAGATACCGGATGCGCTCCCGAATCAGATTGCGGCAACCTACCATCAACCGGCATTATGCGGCGCATGTGCGGTCGCTACACCTTAACCATGCCAACCGACAGCATGCGCGAATTGTTCGGCTTTGACGCTCAGCCCAATCTCGCAGCTCGCTATAATGTCGCACCAGGACAAGACGTGCCCGCAGTGCGACTTTCCGAAAGCGGTAAACGGGAACTTGTCGGATTCAATTGGGGAATAGTACCGCCCTGGGCGAAAGACCCTTCTTCGTTCAATCGCATGATCAATGCGCGGAGCGAGACAATCGGCGAAAAGCCAACGTTTCGCGCGGCCTTCAAACGGCGCCGGTGCCTCATCCCCGCCAATGGCTTCTACGAATGGAAATCGATAGGGGAGGGTGTAAAGCAGCCCTTCTACATCCGCCTGGAGCACGGAGAACCGTTTGCGTTTGCCGGCATCTGGGAGCATTGGGAGGGCGGTGACGGAGATGAATTCGAGACCTGCGCAATTGTTACAACCAACGCCAACGAACAATTGCTCCCTATTCATAACCGAATGCCGGTTATTTTGCCTCCAACTGACTACCAGACATGGCTTACCGGGGAGACGCGAGCGTTGGACCCGTTGATGGTATCGTTCAGGGGCGAAATAGAAGCTTGGCCGGTATCAACGATTGTTAACAAGGTCCAAAACGATGGTCCGGAATTATTGGAGCGATCGGAAGTGGATGGGCCCGCACAAAAACTGCCACTTACCCAAATGGATTTGTTCTGATGCGCACCCTCGCCATTCGCCATGTCGGTTTCGAGCATCTCGATTTACTTGAAGATTTACTCGGCGAGCGCGGACACGACGTCCGTTATCTCGATGCCGGTGTGAGACCGCTCCACGACGTCGATCCCATGGCGGATCAGCTCGTCGTGGTTCTAGGTGGCCCCATCGGAGTATATGAGACAGAAGCCTATCCCTTTTTAAAAGAGGAAATCGCATTCGTACGCCGTCGCCTTGCGGCACGCAAACCCACCCTCGGTATATGCTTGGGGGCGCAAATCATGGCCGCAGCTCTCGGATCACGTGTCTATCCAGGACCCGAAAAGGAAATCGGCTGGAAGCCCCTTACGTTTACAAATACCGGAAAGTTCTCGCCACTCGGCCATGTGGGTGCGGCTGACGTCCTCCATTGGCATGGCGATACCTTCGATCTGCCACCGGGTGCGACCCTTCTCGCATCGACAAACTTGGTCGATAACCAGGCCTTCGCATTGGAGGACTACGGCCTCGCGCTGCAGTTCCATCTCGAAGTAACGGCGCTCAACCTCGAAAGATGGTTGATCGGTCACACGTTGGAAATCTCCACAACCGAAGGCATCGACGTACCGACACTTCGAGCGGCCACAATTGAAGCCGCCCCAGTGCTGGAACCGCTCGCACTCAACGCATTCGGTTCTTGGCTCGATGACGCCGGGGTCTAACTAACACACAAACGGAGGAGCGCATGACCACGCGCGAAGAGCTACGGAACCGGGGCGACGCTATTCGCAAGAAGACCCGCGAGATGGGTAATGACGCCGACACCGCGCCGGGATATCAAAGAATGGTCTCGGAAGCGCTCTACGGCGGCATCTGGGCGAGAGACGCCTTGCCGCTTGAAGATCGTTACCTCTGCGTCCTGTCGGCACTCATGCTACAACAGAACGCACCGCAACTTCGAAGGCATGTGATAGGCGCGCTGGAGGTCGGGCTGTCTGCGCGCACGATCCTCGAAATCTTCATCCAATGCGGCCTCTATGGCGGGTTCCCGACGGCTGAGAACGCGATGAGCATTGCCCATGAAGTTTTTGCGGAGGAAGGCGCCGACGTCGAAACCGAGCAGGACGGCGACGAGACACTGGAAGCGTTCTCAGAGATGGGCCACGAAATGATGGCGCGACTACACGGAGAGCGCGGGACGCAGGGATATGCGAACCCAGAGAACGAGACCACCAGCGGCCTGTACACCATGGCCATTCAGTATGGCTACGGGTGGCTGTGGCATCGCGCCGGCTTGGATACTCGCCAGCGAATGCTCTGTGCGGTCGCGTCCTTTACCGTACTTAGGCTCGACAGTCAGGTCCGTAAGTTCGCGCGATCCGCACTCAATATCGGATTAAGTAAAGAGGAGGTCGTCGAGGCTATAATGCAGACGGCACCTTATGGCGGCTTTCCACCGGCGCTGAACGCTCTCGCCGCACTCGACGAAATTTTACCTTAACCGGCCATTCTTAGTTCGGTGGCGCCGTCAGGCAGTGCACCAACATAACGCGATTATGGCCGCACCAGCCGATCACCCGCCCCATCGCGAACGTCGGCGCGGGAACAAATCGCGCGGTAAAACAATGCCGTCCAGCACCAGCGCGGTGTAGAATTCAGCGTTGGTGTCCAAGTGCCGGCCCGGGTATTACTCCAAAAGCGCATCCAGCACACCGCGCTACATAACTTCGGCGAATGCAATGCGGTTCGACCCGATCTTGAGGTCGCGCACATTCTCTCTGAGTACATCTACCCTGGGATTGCGAGTGTGGTATGTTGGCGATATACCGCTCACGGGCGGCAAGCTTACGACATTCACACCAGCGGTTGGTACAAGCCCTTAATCTCGGCCTTCTTGCGCGCCAAGGCGTAGACCGTATCGATCGTTGGCGTGGGAACACCTGCCATCGCCCCCATTTCGCGAACCGCACCTGCGATTGGGTCAAGCTCCAGCGTCCGCCCCGACTGGAAATCCTGCAGCATGGATGTCGGCACATCACCGAGATTTCTGAAGTACTCGATCCGTCGTTCAATACCTTCTTCAAGTTCCTTATCACGCGACGCCAACTCGACACCATAAGCTGCAGCAACCGCAACGGATTCCCGCATCATTTGCCCCATTGTTGCGCAAATGCCGGGGTCAGCGCCAAGATCGGCACATGTGCCTTCGGCGATCGCGCTAATCGTGTTGCCACCGAGGTTGCCCCATAGTTTTATCCATAAATCATGCCGAATATTCGACGAGACTGGTGCGTCGAACGTTGCCTCGGTGAGCAATACCGAAACCTCCTGCACACGCACGGAGTTCTCCCCTGATGGCTCCCCAAGCACTAATTTTGCCTCTTGGCCGTGATTCTTTATGGTGCCCGGTTCCGGTGATGTGTTCATGGTATATACGACACATCCTAACACGTTTTCGATCCCTATTCCCGACCACGCCTTGCCGCCGGGATCTACGGCATCAAGGTGTTGTTTCGGCCAATCACCAGTAATGCCGTGAAAATACCAAAACGGAATACCGTTGATCATCGGTACGACGACGGTCCGCGCGCCGATCAGTGGTTTGATCTGGGCAGCCGCACCCGGAATGGCATGAGCCTTTACGCCGATCAGCACTAAATCCTGTACGCCGAGCGATGCCGTATCGTCGGTCGCGGGCAGCTTATGCTGGGTTTCACTATCTAGGTCAATCAACGAGAGACCATTTTCGCGATAAGCGGCAAGGCGCTCTCCACGCGCGATCAATACCGGCTCATGTCCGCTGCGGGCCAGACGTCCTGCGACGAAACCTGCAACCGCGCCAACGCCAAATATCGTAATCTTCATCTAAACCGTCTTCTTGTCTTACGATGAGTTTCGCTAGCTAATCTCTCATCTCACAAAACCGCGATATAGGGCATAGATGTTGCCGGTTCCCGATTAACCATCATAATCGAATACAGACTCGAACCCAACCGTCTTCCAGCGTTCCTCGGTTTGTAACGCCACAATTCAGGAGATACGCTCGCCAAAGACGATTGCTTTCGAATGGAAATATCGTTGCCCGGTGGAAACTCTGCCGGAACCGCTATCATCACAGAATCTGTTGCGAGACCAGGTCGCCATCGAGAAGCACCGAGCAAAGCCCGGACATTACGCGTAACATAGATATATTCGCTGTAATTATTGTGAAGACCGTTGCGAAAGGACCGGAAAACGCACTCTAACTAGTGCTAAAGGATTTGGCTCAGGAAGAATTTCGTGCGATCAGATTGCGGGTTGTTAAAGAACGGTTCCGGCTCGTTCTGCTCCACGATCTGACCGTCATCCATAAAAATAACCCGGTGCGCGACCTGACGCGCAAAGCCCATCTCGTGCGTTACCACCAACATCGTCATACCCGTGTCGGCAAGATCGACCATCACATCAAGTACTTCTTTAATCATTTCCGGATCAAGCGCAGATGTCGGTTCGTCGAACAGCATAATTTTCGGCCGCATGCAGAGTGATCGCGCGATTGCAACGCGCTGCTGTTGTCCGCCTGAGAGCTGTCCCGGATATTTGTCGGCCTGCTCTGGAATTTTCACGCGGGTCAGGTATTCCATAGCGATTTCCTCAGCCTCCGCCTTCGGCGTCTTGCGCACCCAAATTGGAGCCAAGGTGCAGTTCTCCAAGATTGTCAAATGGGGGAAGAGGTTGAAATGCTGGAAGACCATTCCGACTTCGCGGCGCACATTATCAATCTGTTTCAGGTCGTCTGTTAGCTCAATATTATCGACAACGATGGTACCTTGTTGATGCTCTTCTAGACGATTGATGCAACGGATAAGTGTCGACTTCCCAGAACCGGAAGGCCCACAAATTACAATTCGCTCGCCGCGACAGACCGTTAGGTCGATATCACGAAGCACATGGAATTGCCCGAACCACTTGTTCATGCCGCTAATCTGGATAACGGGTTCACCCGAGAACCCCAAGGTGTCTTTGGATCGTGTTTCCCTGATGGATTCACTCATGATACGTCCCCGCTCAATCTCTATGATCGGTATCAAGTTTTCGTTCTAAATAAAGGCTGTAGAGAGACATCGCGAAGCAAGCGACAAAAAACACAAGCGCCACGAAAATATAGGTCTCGTGCTCAAGACCGAGCCAATTGGTATCAGTGACCGACGACTTCGCGACCTGCAGAAGGTCGAACAAACCGATAACGATGACCAGGGACGTGTCCTTGAACAGCCCGATAAAGGTATTCACGATGGCAGGTATCGTTATTTTAAGAGCCTGCGGCATAATAATGAGGCGGATCGACTGCCAATAGGTCAAACCTATCGCCCGTGCCGCTTCGGTCTGGCCCTTCGGCAAGGCTTGCAGCCCCCCGCGAACGACTTCCGCCATATAAGCAGACGAGAATAGTGTTAAGCCGACTAATGCCCTTAGCAATTCGTTGAAATTAAAACCGTCGGGCATGAAGAACGGCAAAATGAAGGAAGCCATCACCAAGACGGTAATGAGCGGCACGCCGCGCCAAAACTCGATGAAAAGTACACAAAACCGGCTGATAATTGGAAACTCGGATCGCCGGCCGAGAGCCAGCAATATTCCAAGCGGCAAGGAATAGATAATCGCAACCGCCGCCATGATCAGGTTCAGCATGAAGCCACCCCATTTCGGTGTCGGGACAACCTCCAAACCGAGACCACCATGGATGAAGAAAAGTGCGACCAGCGGGAAACCTGTGACCAGGAAAAGCGCGGCTATGGTCCGGCCAGGCACGCGGTCCCATAAGATCGGTAACAGATTGATCGCAAACAGTATGAGGACGAGATTGGGCCGCCAACGTTCGGCCTCAGGGTAAAAGCCGTAAACAAACTGCCCAAAGCGCGCAGTTACAACAGCCCAACAGGCGCCGTCATACCCCGCACAGTCCTTGTTGGAACTGCCCCACCAGGCCGCATCTATAAATGCCCATTGGACAAATGGCGGGATCACCAAATAGAGGAAATAAAACGACGCAATCGTCAAAACTGCGTTGAGCGGTGACGAAAATAGATTCTCACGCGCCCAACCGATTATGCCCGACGTCGAGACTGGTGGCGGCGATTGCGGCAGATGCTCGGTTCGAACGAATGGGCGGTTATGCGTGTTCATTGCCTCAATCATCGATCCGTCAACGCAATGCGCCGATTATACCAATTCATATACAAAGAAATCAGTAGACTGAAACAAAGGTATACAGACATCGACATGAAGATGATTTCTATGGCTTGCCCAGTTTGATTGAGGGAAATACCACCAAACACATTAAAAAGATCGGAGTACCCAATCAGAATGCCCAACGAAGAATTTTTCGTGAGATTAAGATACTGACTGATCAGCGGCGGGATTATTACGCGGAGGGCCTGCGGTATAATAACGAGCCGCAAGGTTGGACCGTGCCTAATTCCCAGAGCATGCGACGCTTCTGTCTGTCCGCGAGAGACCGAGAGAATGCCCGCACGAACGATCTCTGCGATAAAGGCAGACGTATAGATAGTTAAAGCCGTAAGAGCGGAGAAGAGCTCGATCGGAATACCCATTCCGCCGGTAAAGCGGAAACGGCCCAACTCCGCGTATTCCCAAGAAAGCGGAAACCCGAGGATCGACGCGACCAATAGTGGAAGGCCGACAAGCAACCCAAGCGAAGTCCAAAAGACAGGAAACTGCTTCCCAGTTTCGTCTTGCCGACGGCGCGCCCATTTACGCAACCACATAACGACGCCGATCGCGGCGAAGATCGCGTAAAACACAAAGTCCAAGCCTGCCTCGCCAATTGGCTTCGGACCGGTGAGCCCGCGATTGTGAATATAAATCGTGTCGAATATCGAAATCGGATCGCGCACCTTCGGCAGAAAGATGATGAAGACGGCGGTTTGCCAAAAGATGAACTGCAGCGGTAGTGGGATATTCCGCACGATTTCAATGTAGGAACCAACCAGTAGTGTGACGATCCAGTTATTCGATAAGCGTAAAACACCTAAGACGAAGCCGAGTATCGTCGCCAAAACGATCCCCATCGCAGAAATCAAAAATGTGTTCTGCAGGCCGATTAGAAACACCGCCCCGTGCGTCGACCCCTTGTCGACGGAATAATCGACCACTCCAGTAATCGGAATTTCGAAACCCGCAGGTTCGGACAAGAAACCGAACCCAGCACGAATATCACGCTTCTCTAAATTTACGACCGTATTGTTGACGATGAAGGCAATGAATGCGACCAGAGCGACAACAAAAGCGACCTGAAAGATTATTGCCCGAACTTTAGGATCGTACCACCAACGTGCGCCGCCACCCGAAGGCGTCCCCTCGTCCTTTACACCCACCGCCATACCGTTCCCCTGCATTAGTATTCGCAGCGCTGTAGTTTATTTCATCTGAAAAACAGCGCCCGGCCCGTATTTGTAGGCCGGGCCGGGCGTTTATTTGATACCAGTCTATACCGGCTGGCAGATCAACGGAACGGCGCAGCGTAAATAATGCCTCCGTTGGTCCAAAGGTTGTTAACGCCACGGTCGAGGCCAATCGCGGTCTTCGGGCCGATATGACGTTCATAAATCTCGCCATAATTGCCGACCGATTTAATAACGTTATAAGCCCAATCCTTTGAGAGGCCGAGCATGCTTCCGAAGTCGCCTTCAGTACCCAGGAGACGTTTGATCTCCGGATTTTCGGTACTTTTCATTTGGTCAACATTGGCTTGCGTGACACCCAATTCTTCGGCAACGACCAAAGCATTGCGAACCCAGCGCGCGATATCGCCCCAGACATTATCGCCATGACGGACGACCGGGCCGAGCGGCTCTTTCGAGACGATCTCCGGAAGAATAACGTGTGCGTCTGGGTCTTTCAGGACAGAACGTTGGGCGGCAAGGCCGGAACGATCCGTTGTATAGACGTCGCAACGGTTGGCTGCATAGGCTTGGCGTGCTTCCGTTGCGTCTTCGACAACGACAGACTTGAACTTCATCTTGTTCGTGCGGAAGAAGTCGGCGAGGTTCAACTCAGTGGTCGTACCCGTTTGAATGCAAACCGACGCGTTGTTCAGCTCTTTCGCACTCTTAACGCCAAGATCCTTACGCGCAATAAAGCCTTGGCCGTCATAATAGGTGACACCCACGAACTCGAAACCAAGATTGACGTCACGCTTAAAGGTCCAGGTCGTGTTCCGAGAAAGAATGTCGATTTCACCGGATTGCAGCGCGGGGAATCGGGTTTTACCGGTCAACGGCTTGTAAGTGACTTTGTCCGGATTGCCGAGAACGGCGGCACTCATCGCGCGGCAGTAATCGACATCAAAACCTTTCCAAACACCCTTGTCATCTGGTGCCGAGAAACCCGCGAGACCGGTGTTCACACCGCAAATAAGTTGTCCGCGTTTTTTAACGGTTTCCATCGTTGAGCTTGCCGCAACGGCAGCGCTCGCCGTCACCGCTACAGCCGTGGCCGCGCCAAGCGCGGAAAGCATAAATCGTTTCATTTGAAACTCCCTGTATATTCCTCTCGTTCCTATCGAACGATAATTCCCAATCAAAGTAACCATTGGTATCGCTTGTTCGCCCAAAAACGATAACACGCGTAATATTTTTCTCACAAGGCGTCTTGACCGGTCGACTTGATTCTTTCCGCGATTAGCCTACGACGTATTGCCGCACTAAAATAATTTAAAATTCATAGCGAGAGGCATGACATGAACGATCCCGCACCACGCCTCTGGGAAGACGAAAATTGGAAAATCGTCGACCCGGCGGACGTCGGCATGGACGCCGCAAGAATGACGGAAGCCATCGCCTTTCACAAAGACCAAGAATCTGACGCCGATCGCGATCTATCCAAAGGTCTCATGTCGGTCCTCGGCAATACGGAACCGCCGGAATGGGCCGTCGTCCTAGGGCCGACCCGGCCACGCGGCGATCCGAATGGTTTAATCCTGAGCCGCGGAAAATTAGTTGCAGAATGGGGCGATACGCAGCGGTCGGACATGACTTTCAGCGCCACCAAAAGTTATCTAGGCGTAATTACCGGCGTTGCCGTCGAGAACGGCCTCATCAAGAGCATCGATGACCCGATGCGGGACTATGCGCTCGACGATGGGTTCGATTCTGATCAGAACAAGGACATAACCTGGCGCCACCTTTTGCAGCAGGCGAGCGAATGGGAAGGAACCTTATTCGACAAACCGGATATGGTGGACCGCAACCGTTTCGTTGGCGCCGGTGCTGATAACTCCAAAAAGGGGACGCATCGCGATCTTAAAAGCCCGGGAGAGTACTACGAGTATAACGACGTCCGGGTAAACAGGCTCGCTCTATCGCTGATGCAGGTCTTCCGCAAACCACTTCCGGAAGTTCTCAAAGAACACATCATGGATCCGATCGGCGCTAGCGATACATGGGAATGGCTTGGCTATGACAATGCATGGATGGAGATTGACGGCCGGCGCATGCAGTCGGTTCCCGGCGGCGGCCACTGGGGCGGCGGCCTATTTATCAGTAGCCGTGACCATGCGCGGGTCGGCTCGCTAATCCTCAATCGCGGACGGTGGCAACACCGACAAATTATTTCTGAGGATTGGATTGAAGAGATTTGTCGACCGTCGCCCTGCAACCCGAATTATGGTTTCATGTGGTGGCTCAACACTGGACAGACATTGTTCCCGAGCGCCCCCAAAAGCAGCTTTTTCGCGCTTGGGGCCGGCCAGAATCTCGTTTGGCTGGACCGCGAGCTCGATCTCGTGGCCGTGTTCCGCTGGATCAAGGAAAAGAGTACCGACGGTTTGATCAGTAAGGTGATGGCAGCCATCGACTAATCGGACGAAGAACGAAGATGCTTGGTTGGGTTCTAAGAAAACGGCGTCGCAAGAAGCGGACGAAAAAGCCGAAAGGCAAACGGCCGACATATGATAAAGCGAAGGTGACCCTCGAGGAAGGCGGCGCCGCCGAGAGACGTGATCTCGCCATGCACGAGGACATGGAACCCGAAATTTTATACTATCTCGCCAACGACAAAGACCCTATGGTCCGGCGCGAGATTGCGGATAATGATGGCACCCCGCTGCAAGCCGACATTATCCTAGCAAAAGACCCCGACGAAGAAGTCAGGAAGGAACTCGCGCACAAGCTGGGCCGCCTACTGCCGGACATCTCCACCGACCAGCAGGATAAACTCTCTAAGATGGCGCTGGATATTCTTGAAACCCTGGCCCGAGACCAGATTCCAGAAGTTCGCGCTATCGTTTCGGATGAGATAAAGCATGCCCGAAACGTTCCAAAGAATGTCGTAAAACGTTTGGCCATGGATGCAGAGACAACTGTCTCTGCGCCTGTGCGAGAATACTCGCCGCTGCTCAGTGATCGCGATCTTTTGGAAATTGTCGCACTCGGCATTGAAAGCGGCGTCATGGGACCCATGACCTCTATCGCGCGCCGCGAGGCGTTACCCGAAGAAGTCGTTGACGCAATTATCGAAAGCGGCGACGAGAATGCCATCCCAACGCTGCTTGAAAACAAAACTGCAGAGATAAGCGACAAGACGATCGACTTAATTGCCGTCGAAGCTGAAGGCCATGAGGAATGGCATGCGCCTTTGGTTGACCGCGGCAGTCTTCCGGTTCGCACCGTGAAACGCATTGCGAGTTTCGTAAGTGCTGCATTGTTCGAACGCCTTATCGAGAATAACGATATTGGGGAGGAGGACGTCGAAGATATGCGCATGGACGTCCGCAAGCGCATCGATTCCGACGAACTCCTCGAAGCGGAAGACGACAAAGCACGATCGAGGGCGATGGAGCGTGCGGATAAACTCTACAAGGAAGGGAAACTGAACGAGAAGATTATCTCCCAGGCAGTCGATGGTGCCGACAACCATTTCATGTATTGCGCAATCTCATATATGGCCGATCTGCCTTCCGAAGTGGTAGCCAAGATGCTCGGTTCCGGAAGCGGCAAGGCCGTGACCTCAATTTGCTGGAAAGCCGGCATGAGCATGCGGATGGCTGTATCTCTGCAACGCAAGGTCGCCCATATTCGGCCGAATTCCATGCTGCACCCGCGCAACGGCAACCAATTCCCTCTAACGGAAGACGACATGGAATGGCAAATTGAGTTCTATGCCAGCTAATTGCGCTGGCGTGGCAGAAGACACCTGACCCGAAATGTTGCACCTGGCATCCTATTTTCTTTTCCGTCCCTGATTCTGAGAAAATCGCAACTTGGCCCGTACAATTTTCACTCTCATCGCACTAAATGTATCGGCGCTGTCGATAAAATGCCCACGTCATGGTGAGAGCCGCATTTTGGCAACTTGTCAGCAAACTATCTGGCCGTTCCATCGAGGGAACGTTTGCCGGCAGCGACTATTAAGCGCGGCCGCAACCGTGAGCCCGATGGCGCCCGCTGGATTTCACCTATATATACCTTTGTTTCAGAAAGATTGTTGATAACGGAGGTTCACTTGAGCGAGGAAAACGGAGCGCCGCTGCCGCTTGACGGCATACGCGTGGTTGAGTTTTGCCAAACCATCATGGGACCTTCTTGTGGTCTGGTATTAGCGGACCTTGGCGCGGACCTTATCAAGGTCGAACCTGCTCCTGGTGGCGATAAGACGCGTAAACTTTCCGGATTTGGCGCCGGTTTTTACGCTGCATTCAACAGAAACAAGCGCGGCGTCGCCATCGACGTAAAGAGCCATGCCGGCCGCGAAGTCGCCCAGACACTCATCGAGAGCGCCGATGTTGTTATCGAGAACTATGCACCCGGCACGATGGACCGTCTCGGCATTGGCTACGAAGAAATGTCGAAAAGAAACCCGGGGTTAATCTTCTGCTCGCTCAAGGGGTTTCTTTCTGGACCGTACGAAAACCGACTAGCCCTCGACGAAGTAGTTCAATTTATGGGTGGCCTCGCCTACATGACGGGGCCCGTTGGCCAACCGCTAAGGGCCGGCTCGTCTGTCATCGATATTATGGGTGGCACCTACGGCGTGATTGGTGTCCTCTGTGCGCTTCGTGATCGAGACCGAACAGGCAAAGGGCAAATGGTAAAAGGTGCGCTTTTTGAATCTGTATCTTTGCTGATGATGCAGCACATGGCGGGCGGTGCGCTGCTGGAAAAACCGGTGCCACCCATGACCTCACGACAACGCGCATGGTGTGTGTACGAATGTTTCGAGACAAAAGAGGGTGATCAGATATTTATCGGCATCACCAGCGACAATCACTGGGAGCGCTTCTGTAAGCGCTTCGGGCACGAAGACCTACTCGCGGACCCTAAGCTAAAAACCAACGAGGATCGCGTCGCGAATCCTGACCGCGTCCGACCACCGGTCGCCGTTGCCTGCAAGGCGCATACGAAAGCCGAGATGTGCGCGATCGCCGAGGAAATCGGCATTCCCTTTGCGCCAGTGGCGACGACGGAAGATCTCTACGATGATCCGCAGCTTAACGCCGGGGGGCGTATGTGTGAGACGATCCTGCCCAATGGCAAATCGGTGAAACTGCCGCGCATTCCAGTCGAAGTGGGAGATCATCAATTCGAATTGCGCCGGCAACCTCCCGAAATTGGCGAGCACACGCGCGAAGTGCTTGCGGAACTCGGTTACGATGAGAACGATGTCACGACGCTGGAAGAAAGCGGCGCAGTGAAATCACGTTAAAGCGCCGTATACCAACGGACGAAGATCACTTCGAATCGTGTAGGTGCGTGACGGCATGAACTGCGTGAAGAATATCACGATCAGATCAATCGCGGGATCGAGCCAGAAATAGGTACTTGCAGCGCCCGACCAGCCGTACATCCCCGTATTCCCGTATCCGACACGCTCAGGATCGAGAACGACTGAGAAGCCTAGACCAAAACCCATACCTCGCCAATCCAGCCCGCCGAAATTGGCGGCATCCATATCTGCCATATCACCATCTAAGTGATTTTGAATCATCAAATCGACTGTCTCCGGTTTAAGGATTTGAATGCTCTCAAACGTCCCTCGGTTCCGGAGCATGCGGCAAAACCGTAAGTAATCGTCCATCGTGGACAGGAGGCCGCCGTTGCCAGATTTATAATCCGGCACGACGAGATATCGGCTTTCGCTTGGTGTATCGATCGGATAGATGGGCCCACTTGCATCCCGCGAGTAATTGGCCGCGAAGCGCGGGATTTTATCCTGAGGCAAATAAAATTGGGTATCCACCATGCCAAGCGGACCTAACAACTCATCCTGCAGGAACGCGTCGAACGTCCTACCATCAATCACCTCAACCAGACGCCCTACGGCATCGGTCGCCATGCTATATTCCCAACGCGTTCCCGGCTCGAACAAAAGAGGCAGTTCGCCAAGTTTGTCGATAACCTTCGCCAATGTTCCTTCGCTGCGTGAGCCGTTGACACCCTGCGATACGTATGTTTCCCGCAAGGGGTGCTCAGAGAAGACCGGCAGGATCAAACCTGACGTGTGATTCAGCAATTGGCGAATAGTGATGCGTCCCGCAGCAGGCGTATGGAACCCGGCGGGATCGTAGATCCTCATGCCGTAAAATGCCGGGAGAAATCTTTCGACCGGGTCATCCAGGTCGAACCGCCCCCTGTCGAATAGCATCATCAGGGCGACGCTGGCCACTGGTTTGGTCATCGAGTAAACGCGGAAAATCGTGTCACGTGCGATCGGCCTGCGGGTCTCCAAATCCTGAACACCTTTGAAGGCCGTGTAGAGTTCGTCCCCGCCGCGCCACACGATCATCGAGCACCCAGCAATCTTTCCCGAATCGATGTAGTCTTCAATGTACCGCTCAATGCGAATGCGGCCGGACTCCGATATACGTGTGACTGCCATAGCAACCCGCTCTTCCACTGCCTTGCGAACTTAGTGCGCGCGGCATCGGAGGCCAAATCGTTTGATCGGAACGTGAAGCGTGTTGGCGAGAACGCAGAAGGCAATAGGTTTATGTTATCGCAAGCAGCTCAAACCGCATTCGAGGAGTTGGGAGATGAATGACGCCTTCGATTTTTCCAACCGCCATAAGGACCTGATGGCGCGTGACGAAGAGTATGTCTTGGGGTGGCGGTTCGAACCTCGAATTATATTTGAACGAGGCGCCGGCATTCAGCTCTTCGATATTGATGGGAATACCTACTATGACCTGAGCTCTGGAATGATGAGCCTGACGCTCGGACACGCGCATCCGGAATTGGTCGAAACAATCCGGGATATGGCGGATCGTTTCGTGCATCAATCATCCTGGTACACCAATCCCTGGGCCATCGAATTCGCGGAACTCCTGGCAACTACGCTTCCGGGCGACCTTAAGGTCACAAATTTTGCGGTCACCGGTTCCGAGGCGAACGAAATTGCCATGCGCATGGCTCTCGGCGCCACGGACGGTTTCGACATCTGTTCGATGGTGCGCGGTCTGCACGGCGGTTCGCTTGCAGCAGAGGCAATCACCTCGGTCGGCGGTGCACGACGACGTGGTCTCGGTCCGTTATCAATCCCCGCTCGCTCCAATTGTATCGTTCCCGCGTTCTATTATCGGGCACCTGTCGACGATTCGGATCAGTGGGATGAGATTAGTCTTCGCATGACCGAGGAGCTAATCGAGTACACAACATCGCAAGAGGTTGCCGCGCTGATGCTTGAGCCTATCGCTGTACCGGGCGGTATGATCGTGCCATCCGAGCGCTGGTTGAAAGGCATTCGTGATATTGCAGACCGCTGGGGTGCGCTTCTGATATTTGATGAGTGTCAGCTTGCTCCCGCCCGTCTCGGCACATTCTGGGGGTTCGAGCCTTATGATGTCGTGCCGGACATCGTGACATTCGGTAAAGGGCTCTCCGCCGGTTTCGCCTTTTGCGGAACTGTAACGACACCAGAGATCGCGGAACGGACACGTGGCACCAAGGGTCTTCCCTGGGCCGGAACCTATCCACAAGATCCACTCCCGGCAGCCGTTGCGCTCAAGCAATTGCAGGTCGTACTGCGTGACGACCTTGCCGGACATGCCGCGAAAGCCGGGGCCTATTTGGAAACGCGGCTCGCAGAACTTACTGATAAGTATGAAAACATCGGCGATATTCGAGGACGCGGCCTATACCGTATGATGGATATCGTAACGGATCGCGTGTCCAAGGAACCCGACCCCGAATTGGGTGAAGCAATTCGCTATCACGCCCTTGCTGAAGGCGTCGTGATGATCGTGGTCAAGAACTATGCGCGCATCTGCCCACCGACCATCGTTACCGAGGCAGAGCTCGACGATATCGTTGGCAGGCTCGATACCGCCATCGCCCGCGCCGTTCGCGGCGACCCGGTACCGACAAATATTTCCACCTCAAGTTCCCTTGCGACAAACAATTCTGCGAAACGGAATTGATGACGGCGATAATCTTCGACTGTGACGGCGTACTCGTCGACAGCGAGGTACTGGCATTAGAAATCGAATTGAAAAGCCTGACGGAAATCGGGTTGGCGTTCGACCTCAGTGCATACCAGAAACGCCACTTGGGAACGACGTCGACGGAGTTCTTCCGCGAGGTCGAAGCGGATTACCGAGCCAAATTCGATGCGCCACTACCCTCTGATTTCCGTCTAAAGATTCGAGACCGCTATCGCGAGGCCTTCGCGACGCGCCTGCGTGCAATCCCCGGTGTTCACGATACTCTTGCGTCTCTTCATGCAATGCTTGCGGTCGCCTCCGGATCATCACCTGAAAGTCTGGTACAAAAACTTCATCAGACTGGCTTATCCGAATATTTCGGCCAACACGTATATTCCTCGCATCAGGTTGAACGGGGTAAGCCTGCGCCCGACCTGTTTCTCTTTACAGCAGAATCGTTGGGTGTCAGGCCAGAGGCCTGCACAGTTATCGAGGACAGCGCGAAGGGGATAAAGGCAGCCGTGTCCGCAAACATGCGCGCTATTGGCTTTACTGGTGGCGGGCATTGCGGACCGGGACACGCCGAAAGCCTTCTTGCAGAAGGCGCAAACGCCGTCGTCAAACATATGCGTGATTTGCGTAATGTTGTTTGACATTCCGCCCGCATCACCCGCATACCCGGCTCTATCAAAATTACGGAGCATACCATGAGATTTGGCATACTCGGTGCGGGCGCGGTCGGCGGATATTTTGGCGCGAGGCTCGCGGAAGCAGGCGAGGACGTTGCTTTCATAGCGCGGGGTGGACATCTGGAGGCCATCCGGAACTCGGGGCTCCGCATCGAAAGCGAAAACGGGAACGCGTGCATCACGAACTCGCTTGCGACGGACAATGCCTCGGAGGTCGGACACGTCGATTTCATATTGTTCGCGGTGAAACTGTTCCAAACGGAAGACGCGGCCGAGTTTGCCAGGGCCATGGTCGGCCCCAACACCAGCTTTGTTTGCCTGCAGAATGGCGTGGAATGCGCCGATACACTCTCGCGCATTCACGGAACAGAAAAGGTCTTAAACGGCGCCAGCTACATTTCCGCCGTGATCGCAGAGCCAGGCTTGATACAACAGACCGGGAAATTCTCCTCATTTTCTTTCGGTGAGGCAGATGGGTCAGATTCTGAACGCGGGAGGCATCTCAAGGAAGCTTGCGACAACGCCGGCCTCGCACCAACGTTCTCGGACAAGATCGACGTTCTTGTTTGGATGAAATTTGTGCGCATCGCCATGATGGCAGGCATTACCTCCGTCACGCGCAAACCCATCGGCGCGCTGCGGGAAGATCCGGATATCCGGCGGGTGATTGAAGCGGCCATTGCAGAAGCTATCGCTGTCGCGCGCGGCAAAGGGGTCGACCTTCCGGATCACGCGATGGCTCAGGAATTAAAACAAATCGATGATTTCCCCGCTCCTATGGTTGCTTCCATGGTCCATGACCTTACCGGTGGAAAACCGATGGAGCTGGATTGGATTAGCGGTGCCGTCTGTCGGTTTGGGCGCGAGGTCGGTGTACCAACCCCGACCCACGATGCATTCTTCGCTGCATTGAAACCCTATAAGGACGGGGCCTGACACGAATTTTATCTTCCGTGCATACGGCCTCACCCCTTGGGACCATGGAATAAATTAAAAAACGCCTGCTGCCTCTGCGCAGCAATGCGCTACAAGAACTGTATCAGGGGGAACACCATGTCAGGAAAAGCGCCTTCCCGAACCAGTTCATTTTAAACGACCAATCGAGAGTCACCAAACGATAGAGACAAATTTTTGAATTCCAGTCGAAAGAAAGTTAGACAGGACGGGACGAGGTGCAGGCCAATATCTCGCAGTCGAAACTTTTTGATCAGATAATCGACCTGCGGTCGCAGACGTTGGTTTTTGCTACCTTAGACTGGTCATTCGAGCGCATGGCGGAACCAACCGGTCGCGTCGCTGACGATTTATTCGAACAACACCGGGCGGCTGCGGAATAGCCCCCACATTCTGGGAGAAGAGAAGTATGACCGATGTGTCGGCGGCTGCGGCCGCACTTATCTCGGCGCGCCATGAAAGCCGCGTCATGGATGAACTGCCGGGCGGTATGCCGCAAAACATGGATGGTGCTTACGCGATACAAGACGGTATCGTAGCGGCGATGGACGATGCGATAGCTGGCTGGAAAGTGGCCTTCACGAACGTGCCGGGACAGCAGAAGATGGGTGTGGACGGTCCGGGTGCCGGACCGATATTCGCCAGCTACGTGATGGAGAGTCCGGGAAAGATGACAATGCCGGATCCCGGCCTGCGTATCAGCGAGTGTGAATTTGCCTTCCGCCTGAAGGATGATCTGCAGGCCAAGGAAAGTGCCTTTACGGATGATGACATTCGCGTGGTGATTGGATCGGTCCATCCGGCCATAGAAATCGTGAACCGGCGCCTCTCCAGTGCCATTCCTATGAGCGGTCTCGCCGTGATTCTTGACCACGGCGGCAACGGCGGCTTCGCCTACGGCCCCGGCACGAAAGATTGGGCGAGCGTCGACTACGCTAATCACGCGTTGAAACAAATTATCAATGGTGAGGAGAAAGCGATAGGCAGCGGCAGCAATGTGATGGACGGCAACCCGATTGCTTCGATCACTTGGCTGGCCAATCATCTAAAACCGCGAGGACAATCTTTGAAGGCGGGCGATTGGGTCTCGAGCGGCAGTGCCGCCGAAATGCTGCCGGTTCCTGATGGTGGCACGGTGACCGGTGACTTCGGCTCACTCGGCACAGTCGAAGTCTCGTTCGGCTGATATCAACACGCCCCTATGGAAGATTGACTTTGATCCAACACCGTATCCACGTACGTATCTATCGGTAACCCTACATACCGAAGACTTGGATGATGCTGACGCGTGTGAAGCGATTGTGGGAACTGCCGGAATCGGCGGCAACCGATGAAAGTGTCTTTTTGGAACGTCGCCAACTTTGCCAAGCGATTGCCGCGGGCCCAATTCTACTCGGCAGCACTGCTGGGGGTGCTACGAACGCATGGGCCGCTGCAGGCGGCGACCTGATATCTGACCTGTACCCGGTTAAGCGGAACGAGCGGTACACGATTTCGCCTCGCAAGTTGACCGAAGAAAAGTACGCAATCACTTACAACAATTTCTATGAGTTCGGCAGCCATAAGCGGATCGCCAAAGCCGCTCAGAAGCTAAAGATACGCCCCTGGACGGTCACTTTCGACGGTATGGTCGAAAAGCAGATGGCGGTCGACTTCGACACCCTCATCCGACAGATGCCGCTGGAAGAACGGCTCTATCGATTCCGCTGTGTCGAGGCCTGGTCAATGGCCATTCCATGGAGTGGCTTTCCGATGAAGGCACTCGTCGATTTCGCCAAACCTCTCTCTGGTGCGAAATACGTTGTTATGGAGACGGCGCAACAGAAGGAGAACATGCCGGGCCTCAAACAATTTTGGTATCCGTGGCCCTACACGGATGGTCTCACTATCGAGGAGGCGACACACGAACTTGCGTTCATCGCGACCGGCATATACGGCAAGCCGATCCCGCGCCAGAACGGCGCCCCGCTTCGCCTTGCAGTCCCGTGGAAATATGGTTTCAAGAACATCAAATCCCTCGTCCGTTTTACTTTTACGGACAAGCAGCCGGTAGGTTACTGGGAAAAAATCCAAGGCAAGGAATACGGCTTCTGGGCAAACGTAAGTCCAAAAGTCGATCATCCACGCTGGACACAGTCCTCGGAACGGGTGCTTGGGAGTCAGAAACGCGTTCCCACCCTACTCTACAACGGCTACGCCGAAGAAGTCGCCGGCCTCTATGCCGGAATTGAGAAAACGCTCGGCAAGCGCCTCTTTATGTAGGGGCGCTCGTCGACGGGATGACATTTCCAGCGCCTGTCCCACTCTTCCTCAAACAATGTCGAACCAGAGGAAGCGGAGATGGATCGAGGCGAAGTTTCGTTCACGCGGATGGAGAAGGTGATCTTTGGCCAAGGCGCCGCAGAAGCGGTCAACGCCGAAGCGACACGTCTCGGCGCGGAAAGAGTTTTCCTGCTGGTCAGCCACACCCTCAACCAAGAGACCGACGAAGTCGAAAAGCTACGCCGCGCGCTTGGCAACGTCTATTGCGGCACCCATGACGCCATGCCCGCACACAGTCCCCGCGAAGCGGTCGTCGATTGCGCCAAAGCGATGCGCGATGCGAAAGCAGACCTGCTTGTCTCTTTCGGCGGCGGCTCAACCACGGACGGCGGCAAGGCAGTGACGATCTGCCTCAAACATGGAATCACTGAAGCGGACGGCATGGAACCTTTCCGCACGGTCGTCGACGAGGAAGGCAAGCGGCATTTGCCCGAGTACGACGCACCGGATATCCGCCAGATCGTAGTCCCAACAACGCTCTCGGGCGGCGAGTTTAATGCACGCGCCGGGATCACCAATAGCAAGCTGCGCCTGAAGCAAAGTTTCATGCACCCGAGTATCATTCCGATATCCGTCATTCTCGATCCTGAAGTGACATTGCCGACACCAGAATGGTTGTTTCTCTCGACCGGTGTCCGCGCGGTAGACCATGCAGTCGAGACGTATCTTTCGATTGATGCCAATGCCTACACCGACGGGGCCTGCCTCCAGGCGTTACGGCTTCTGGGCGAGGGATTGCCGCGAGTAAAGAACGACCCGACGGATCTCGACGCGCGATTGAAATGTCTTATGGGCGCCTGGATGTCGATGACCGGCGTCATTACGGGTTCACGTCTTGGAGCCAGTCACGCGATTGGTCATATCCTCGGTGGCAGCGCGGGTGTCCCGCACGGCCATACAAGCTGCATCATGTTGCCCTACGTGCTGAACTGGAACGAAAGCGTCAACGGAGAGCGCCAAAAGGAAGTCGCCATCGCCATGGGCCGGCCAGGTGTTGCAGCAGGCCAAGTACTGGACGATTTCATCAGCGGCCTCGATATGCCGCGCCGCATCCGCGATTCGGGGGTCAAAGAATCAGATCTTCTACGCCTTGCTGAAAACTGCATGCTCGATGACTGGACGTATTCCAACCCACGCGAAATTCGGTCGCCGGAACAGGTAATGGAAATTTTGAGGATGGCGTACTAGCCGTCCTCCATCAATTCCCAGGCCGGCTTCTGATCGGGCCTGAACGTACGCCGCCACGCTTCCATTCCCAGCAGTAGCGACGGCGTACCGCCAAGAATGAAGCCGAGGGTCGCGACCTCGAAGAATTCTTCTTTCGTCACCCCCGCCTTAAAACCAGC
>DJKK01000242.1 GCA_002434595.1 Alphaproteobacteria bacterium UBA6544
GGATACTGCTTCCGCGCCGCGGCGTTGCATTGCTGCATCGAATTCTTCCGGATGTTCGCGGATATATTTTAGATCATGCATCGGAGACTACCGGTTAGCTGTGAACTCGGCGTTTATACGGAAAGCCGATGCGGGCGTCCATTCGTGAGACGATTCTATGACCCTTCTTCTGCCGTCTCCGACGATTCATCGGGATCCACGCCCTTCGAATCGTCTTCGGCATGCGCACGTTTTTCTTTACTCCGCTCGACGATCTTCGCGCAATTGATCGAAATCTCGTATAGGAAAATTATCGGGATCGCGAGACCGATTTGGCTGAGGGGATCTGGCGGGGTTAGAATCGCTGCCGCGACGAAGGCAATCAAAATCGCGTAACGTCGCTTTTTCTTCATTCCTTCGCTGCTTGCTATACCTGCACGGGCCAGCAGGGTCATCACCACCGGTAACTCGAAGCTGATCCCGAAAGCGAATATCAGACGCATTACGAGTGACAGGTATTCGTTGACCTTCGGCTCCAATGCGATGGCCATCGTGCCTTCTGCACCTTGTTGCTCAAAACCTGCGAAAAAGGTCCACGCTACCGGGAGAATGAGATAATAAACGAATGCACCGCCAATGAAGAAAAGCACAGGCGTGGCAATCAAAAATGGCGCAAAGACTCTCTTCTCCTGCTTGTACAGTCCAGGCGCGACAAACATCCAAACCTGATTCGCAATCAAAGGAAACGCGACGAACGCGCCGGTAAAGAATGCGACTTTCACGTCCGTAAAGAACTTTTCGTGGAGTGCGGTGTAGATCAGTCGCCTTGAGTCTTCGCCCTGCCATAGGTCGGCAAGCGGCTGCACCAGAAAATTAAAGATATCTGCCGCAAAATAAAACGCACCGATGAAGCACACGAGGAAGCCGCCAACCGAATAAAGCAGACGTTGGCGCAGCTCGACTAAATGATCGATTAGCGGCATTTTTGCTTCTTCGACGTCTTCTTCCATCATCAAATGCCGGACGCGCTTTTCGATTTCGTATCTGATGCAGTATTTGATTCCTCAGAAGCAGGGTGGTCCGTGTCGGTTTCAACGCCGGTAGATTCCATCTCATTCTCAAGCTGGCGTATAGAATTTGTGATCTCACCATTTGGATCGATCTCGTCCTTGAGTTCGCTTTCTAGATCCAGGATCGCGGATTTTTCTAAATCCTTCCTTATGTCATCCAGATCAGCCTCGCGCGCCAGTTCATCCAAGCCTCTATGGAAATCATTGGCCAGTCCGCGCACCTTCCGGATCCCCGCTACGGTGGTGCGCAGCACGCGCGGCAATTCCCGCGGCCCCACCACAAGAATTGTGACGACTGCGATAAGAAATAATTCCTGCCAACCGATGTCGAACATGACAATATGCAACCCAAGCGCATCGTGCGCCGCATCTAACGGTTAGCTACGAGCGGCTCGGTCTTTTTTCTCTTCCGGAGCGACGTCCATAGCGAACGATGCATCCGATTCGATTGCCTTATCAGGCTCCGAAACGCCCTCACCCTCTTCTTTTATGTTTTTCTTGAAAGATTTCAGTCCTTTACCGAAATCTCCCATAAGTTTGGAAATCTTCCCGCCCCCGCCGAACAACACCAGCACCACCGCCAGTACGACCAGCCAGTGCCATATACTAAATGCTCCCATTTTAGGTCTCCATAGTTCGGTTTTAGGCAATCATGCACGCAATGCCGACACGCGCAACACTCTCGGTATCGCTATTCTCTGGGAGAATCCTGGCGAGAATCACCTCGTGCGAGACACTGGAAAGACAAAAGCGCGATTTGGATCGACCTCAATCGATACGATTTCGGCTTCGTCGGGCAAGAATCTTCCTGGCACCCGCGAATGTATATGCAACTCTTCCTTTGTCTGCTGGCAAAGACAAAGATGGATCAAGCTGCTTCGCCCCAACATCCGGGATGCCAGCACTTTGCCGCATAGCGCAGCGTCAGAACTCTCGGCAACAATCCCGATCGCCTCTGGCCGGATGACGATTTCGGCCTCTTCTCCATCGCTCAGAGCTGGCGCAGGAAATCGCCCGATCGGGGTTGAGACACTCCCCTCCACCGCCGTACCGTATAGCTTGTTAACCTCGCCGAAGAACTCCGCAACAAATGTATCTCTCGGGCGCATGTAGAGTTCGTCCGGCTTATCGAATTGCACGAGGCGGCCGTCACGCATGACGCCAATCCTATCAGCCATGAACATCGCTTCTTCCGCATCGTGAGTAACGAGAAGAGCGGCGGTCCCGGATTCCTTCAATATATGCAGAATTTCGTCCCGCACCTTATCCCGCAAGCGCGCATCGTAGCCAGAAAACGGCTCGTCGAGTAAAATTACGGGTGGTTCAGGCGCCATTGCACGCGCCAGTGCAACCCGCTGCTGCTGACCGCCGGAAAGTGTATGTGGATACCGCGAAGCTGCCCATTCCATGCCGACCTGCTCAAGAGCGGTTACCGCCCGAATACTCCTCTCTGCAGCCGACATGTCACCAAGACCAAACACTACGTTTTGCGAAACGTTTAGGTGCGGGAATAGAGCGTAGTCTTGAAATACAAGCCCGACCCCACGCCTCTCCGGTGGCACCATGACGCCATCACCGGCAACATGTGTCTCCCCGATAAAGACATCGCCACGCTGCAATGCTTCGAGCCCTGCCGCCAAGCGCAACACCGTCGTCTTCCCACACCCGGAAGGTCCTAGGAGGCAAACGACCTCACCAGCGTCAACATCGATGGAAAATTCATCAACGGCGACAGTCTCACCAAAAACATGGCGTACGTTCCGTAATTCAAGTGCTACAGGGGTCGACATCAAAGGGATTTAACTCATGACCGGCAAAAGAAATCTAATTTCGAATGATTATCATTTGCAATCAGGAGTATCAACCGGCTGATTCCGAGGTATCGGTGTTCGAATTCGCGAATTCTATATCAATCTCATCAAGATTAATTTCATCCTCATCCTCGTCTTCGTCGACTTCATCAGGCTCCGATGTGTCTTCACCCAGACCCAATTGTTCGGCAAGCGGACCAAAGCCCCGACGGCGGTCCAGAAGGCCCGCGGCCCGTAACTCATCGACGCCGGGCAGCGCGTTCAGGCTTTCCAATCCGAAATGATCCAAGAATGAATCCGTGGTTCCCCATGTCACGGGCCTTCCCGGCAAGCGGCGCCGTCCGCGCGGTTTGACCCATCCTGCCTCGAGAAGGATATCGATGGTTCCTTTGCTAAGCGATACACCCCTAACCTCTTCGATTTCGACGCGAGTTATGGGTTGATGGTACGCGACGATCGCGAGCGTTTCGACGGCCGCTCGCGAAAGCTTACGTGTCACAACACGTTCGACCTGCATTAGCTCAGACAGGTCGGCCGCGGTTCGGAACGCGACACCCTTGCCCACCCTAATGAGTCTCACACCACGATTCTCATACATACCACGGAGTTCCTCGAGCAACTCCGCGATATTACTTCCTTCAGGAAGTCGTTCCGCCAGAACGCGTTCGGACACGGGTTCCGCCGAAGCAAAGATAACCGCCTCAAGCAGGCGGATTTGCTGAAATCTATCCATCGCCTTCATATGTCTTTATGAAAATCGGTTCAAAATTACCGGATTGCCGGATGCTCACAGCACGCGTCCGGGCCAGTTCCAAGGTCGCAACAAAGGTCGTCGCGACCGCAGATCGACAGCTCAACGTATTACGCAAACCGGATGGCAAAAAACTGGATAAATCGGTCCACTCCGGAACGTCGCCCACCAGACTGCGTAGACGAACCAACGCATCTTCGATCGAGAACACTTCCATCGGATCGATCTGGAGGGTGCTGGCGGCCTGCCTGGAATGAAAAGCCCCGTAGACCGAAAGCAACTCGTACAGAGATATATCAAACACGGATGAACGAATCACAGGCATGCGTTCCGGAGCACCGCGCTTGAAAAAATCCCGATCAATCTGCTGTCGCTCGAAGAGCTTCTCCGAGACATTGCGCATGGCTTCCAGGCGCTGCAGTTGATACGCGAGGCGCGCGGCCATTTCAGCTGCACTGGGTTCGGACTCTTCGCCAGTAGCTGGCAACAAAAGACGCGATTTGAGATAGGCAAGCCAAGCCGCCATGACGAGATAGTCTGCCGCAAGCTCGATACGTAGCCTTCGCGCCTCGGAAATGAAGCTGAGGTACTGCTCCGCCAGCTCGAGGATAGAAATTTTCGTCAGGTCGACCTTTTGATCTCGCGCCAAAGTTAGCAGGATATCGATCGGCCCTTCATAACCGTCGATTTCAAGCACCAATTCCTCAACGCCCACTTTGTACGGCGGGCGCTCGTCCTCAAAGGGTTCGTTTTCGTTTGCGGCCGGGCGGCGACCTTTGGTTTCGTTCGTCATTGAATTCCCGTTACTGCAAACAACGCAATCTTGAGCCAAATCGCCGACTCTCGGATTAATAGACCGACAAGGTCAAACTCGATCCCGAGCCTTTGCGTGATCATTGTTACAATGAACAATACGGCAATCAGAATGAACAGTCCGAATTTTTCGAGCCGCGCAAGCGGAGAGGCCAAGGGGTCTGGCAATATACCAACCGCCACACGCCCTCGATCGAGTGACGGTCGCGGTAGCATATTCCGGACCGCGAAAATTAAGTTTATCTGTATAGATCTCTCTAAGTATTCCGCCACCCATATCGCAGCTTCATTCGGCAGCAAAAACAATAGATGAGACGCCATGGCGGATGCCCAAGCCAATGCAGGGTTGGTTTACGGGCCGGCAGCGGCATCAAGCGCCATGTCGCGTCGCGGGTTTCGAAGCCTTATCATATCAACGGAAACCGGTTTCGCCCATCCGAAGAGAAACGGAACACCGGTGAACACGAGAATTGCTGAAAGGATGACCGTATCGAAGGGATTGACGTGTTTCAGGGGATTGAAGGTGGCCCACTAGAGCCTTTGCCGTTAGATCGCCGAGCATCCGCGCCGCCCACCCATGAGCAGCCTCGTGTGGAGTATTGGCAAGAAGTACCGGGATCTCCCAAACGGAAGCCGCATGAAGAAAGGTTTCAATGTCGAAACCCACGCGGCGATCACGCCTTGAGGAGTTCGTCGAGTTCGTTCGAAAGCGCGGTTGTATCGAGAGCTTGGGGATCGTCTGCAATCCGCTTGCGCGCATTTTCAAAACGACTTGCCGACTCTTGGCTCAATTCCCCGCACCCTGATGCAATTTCCCGCATCTGCGGCAAATCCGCATAACAATGCAGAACGATATCGCAGCCAGCTTCCCGCGCCTTTTCGGCACGTTCCCGGTCTGTACCTGTCAAGGCCGCCATGGTGACGTCGTCACTCACGATCAGGCCTTCGAAACCAATATATCCACGGACAATCTCTTCGATAATCAACGCTGAAACAGTAGCCGGACGTTCTGGGTCAATCTGAGGAAATAGGATATGCGCTGTCATAGCCAACGGCATATCTGATAGGCCTTTGAAAGGTGCAAAATCTGTCGTTTCCAATTCCGCACGAGGTAATTCGACGGCTGGCAGTTCCTTATGGCTATCCGCCATCGCACGGCCGTGTCCCGGCACGTGCTTAATCATCGGCATTACGCCACCCGCCATCAATCCATCAGCAAACGCGCGCGCGACAGCAATCACGAGATCGGGGTTACCCCCAAACGAGCGATCCCCAATCACATCATGAGCACCCGGGATCGATAAATCGAGAACCGGCGCGCAATCCACATCTATACCAAGATCATAGAGTTCCGAAGCGATAAGCCGTGCGTTGATTTCAGCTGCCCGTCGCGCGGCTTCCATATCCCGGAGCGCGAGGTCACCGAAGGCCTTCGCCGGCGGGGCGCTCCGCCATTGCGGCGGTGTCAGGCGTGCAACACGACCACCTTCCTGGTCAATCAAGATGGGAGCATCGTCGCGGCCTACGGTCTCCCGCAACGATGCAGTCAGGGCCCGAATCTGATCCGGCGTGTCGATATTGTCCCCAAACAAAATGA
The DNA here is from genome assembly GCA_002434595.1 of Alphaproteobacteria bacterium UBA6544. Classification (GTDB taxonomy): domain Bacteria; phylum Pseudomonadota; class Alphaproteobacteria; order UBA8366; family UBA8366; genus UBA6544. The sequence goes on from DJKK01000242.1 coordinate 6,022, forward strand.
AGCCGAATGG
>DJKK01000111.1 GCA_002434595.1 Alphaproteobacteria bacterium UBA6544
AACGAGAAACGACCGCTCCGACAAATCCGTCCGATCGACTGTTCAATCAGTCGCCGTTTTGTCCGGTCTCGACACCTTTATCAGTAAAATACTGCCCGAGCTCGCCAGTTTCATGCATCTCGCGCACAATGTCGCACCCGCCGACGAACTCACCTTTGACGTAAAGCTGTGGAATCGTTGGCCAGTTGGTAAATTCTTTGATGCCGTCGCGGATTTCGGAATCCTGCAACACGTCGACACCTTTGAATTTTACACCCGTCAGAGTCAGCGCCTGAACGACCGCAGCTGAAAACCCACACTGCGGGAAAATGGGCGAGCCCTTCATGAAGAGCACGACGTCGCTCGAATCGACCTCGTCCCGAATACGTTCAAATATTGGATTATCACTCATAACTCGTTCCTTTAGTCCCTAACCGCTGTTATAGCCGTCCCCAGGTTCGGAGGTCTGCAAGGCCAATGCGTGCAATTCATTTCCCATGCGCCCTTGAAGGGCAGCATACACCATTTGGTGCTGTTGCACCCGTGTCTTCCCTGCGAAGGAGGAGGACGTTATGAAGGCTGCGTAATGGTCTCCGTCACCGCGCAGATCATCAATCCGTACTTCGGCGTCAGGAATTGCTTCTTTAATCATCTGCTCGATCTCTCCGGCACTCATCGGCATGACGTTTGTCCTTTTTACACTTCAGCCATGTAGTTGGGTAGCCAGCCTTCGTGCAATCCACGCAAACTGCTGAGGCATATGGTGTCACCATTCGGCAGAATCAACGTATTTCCGCCGGTCCGGCCGATGACAATTGCAGGTATGTCTTTTGCGCGGGCGTCGGCTAATAAGGGATCTGGGTCGTCTGTCGTGCAGAGGTAGCGTGCCTGGTCTTCGCCGAAGTACCAAGCGTGGGCCGGAATTTTCGGCGCGTGGTCGATCTGCGCGCCGATTCTCCCAGCAAGGGCCATTTCGGCGAGAGCCACAAGCAGGCCGCCGTCTGAGAGATCGTGGCAGGCCGTGATTCGACCGCCGCGAATGTGCTGTCTCACGAAAGAGCCGTATAGGCGCTCCACCTCGATATTCACAGGTGGCGGGGCGCCTTCCTCGCCGCGACAAAGTTCACGGAGATAGAGCGATGCGCCGAGCCAGCCTTCCGTCTCGCCGATCAGGACGATCGCTTGGTCCGCACCCGGCGGCGCAATGCCGACGATCTGCTCAATGTCCGGGATGTGGCCCACACCGCCGATCACTGGGGTTGGAAGGATGGCTTCGCCGTTCGTCTCGTTGTAGAGCGAAACGTTGCCGGAGACGACCGGGAAATCGAGCGCCGCTGCGGCGGCGCCAATGCCCTTAACGCAACCGACGAACTGGCCCATGATCGGTCGGCGTTCCGGGTTGCCGAAGTTCAAATTATTGGTCAGTGCGAGCGGGGTCGCTCCTACAGCGGTGAGGTTTCGCCAAGCTTCAACGACAGCCTGGCGTCCCCCAGTCTCAGGATGAGCTTTGCAATAGCGCGGGGTGCAGTCTGTGGTGACGGCAAGGCCTTCATCGGTGCCATGAATACGGACAACAGCGGCATCACCGCCCGGGCGGAGCACCGTGTCGGCCATGACCATGTGGTCGTACTGTTCCCAAATCCAACGCTTAGATGCTATGTCTGGAGCACCTATGAGTTCTATAAGGGCCGCCAAGGGGTCACTTGGAGCAGGGATATCGGCGGCGTGTATGCAGTCCGGCATCGGCGTTGGTATCCAGGGGCGGTCTTTTTCATCGTATTCCGGTGAAGCTAGCGCTAATGGGTCGATTGGCAGATCGGCGACTTTCTCACCATGATGCATGAGCACCATGCGGCCCGTGTCTGTCAGGGTGCCTACGACAGCGAAATCAAGTTGCCACTTTTCAAAAATGGCGCGGGCCTGGCTTTCGGAACCGGGCTTTAAGACCATAAGCATGCGCTCCTGGCTTTCCGACAGCATCATTTCGTAAGCTGTCATGTTCTCTTCGCGCTGGGGCACGTTGTCGAGGTTAAGTTCGACCCCCATGCCCCCCTTTGACGCCATTTCAAAGCTCGACGAGGTAAGGCCTGCCGCGCCCATGTCTTGGATTCCAACGATACAGTCTGTCTGCATAAGTTCCAGGCAGGCTTCGATAAGAAGCTTCTCAGTGAACGGATCGCCAACCTGAACAGTGGGGCGCTTTTCATCGGAGTCTTTGGTGAATTCGGCCGAAGCCATGGTCGCACCGTGTATGCCGTCGCGCCCAGTCTTGGAACCTACATAAATTACCGGATTGCCTGCGCCGGTGGCCGCAGAGTAAAAGATCCTATCCTTTTCCGCGATACCGACTGTCATGGCGTTAACAAGTATATTCCCATCGTATGCGGCATGAAAGGTGCACTCGCCGCCGACAGTGGGAACGCCGACGGGGTTTCCGTACCCACCAATACCCGCAACCACACCATCTACCAGATGTTTGGTCTTTGGATGGTCGGGTTGACCGAAGCGCAAGGAATTCATACTAGCGACGGGACGTGCGCCCATTGTGAATACGTCACGGAGTATACCTCCCAAGCCTGTCGCTGCACCTTGATAAGGCTCTATGTAGGAAGGGTGGTTGTGGCTTTCCATTTTAAATACGGCGGCCTGGCCGTCACCGATGTCGATGATACCCGCGTTTTCGCCAGGGCCACAGATCACCCACGGGGCCTCCGTTGGCAGCGTCTTCAGCCAGTGCTTGGACGATTTATAGGAGCAATGCTCCGACCACATG
>DJKK01000039.1 GCA_002434595.1 Alphaproteobacteria bacterium UBA6544
GTCGAGCTGGAAGATTTTCAATCGGATAGATTATGCGATCCGGACATGCGTAAACTCGCCGGGCGCTTCGCAGTCGACATTCGTGATGTCGGTGACCCAAATGCGCTTGTGCCGCAACGTGTGAGTGTGCGTCTGACCGACGGGCGCGAAGTTGTGATGGACCTCTCGAATGTGATTGGAAGTCCGGCAAATCCGCTTTCGCGGGAGCGTCACTTAACAAAGTTTCGTGGGAACTGGGTGAGCGGCAGGACGCCGCTCGATCCGGCAACCGGAGAACAACTAATCACCATGGTTGATGTATTAGAGACCGTGGATGATTGTCAGGCTTTGACCGCGACCATGGTCGCGGCTTGAGGAATTGAAGATGGTTCAAGATCGCGCCGAGACGGCGTTCAGTGTTTTAATGGCAGGCTTCGTTGTGGTGTTGGTTTTGAGCAACATCATCGGTGTTAAATTGTTTTTGGCGTTTCCGGAAATCTTGCCGCAGGGTTTCTTCGGAGAACCGATTACTCTGACTACGGGGATCATGGTTTATCCGCTGACTTTCCTGCTGACGGACATCGTTTGCGAGGTCTATGGACGCCGCCGGGCAAATCTTATGGTATTTACCGGGTTTGTGATGAGCCTGTTGTCACTCGTCTTGATCCAAATGGCCCTTGCGGTTCCCGGATCACCGGTGTGGCCGACCGGCAGCCCTCATTTCGGGTCCGTCGAGGCGATGCAGCACGCCTATGAATCTGTCTTTACCCTGCCGGGAATTCTTATTTTGGCTTCGATGACCGCCTATCTCGTTGCCCAGTTGATGGATGTGCGAATATTCCATTTCTGGAAACGCCTGACGGATGGACGACATCTCTGGCTGCGGAATAATGGCTCGACCATGGTCTCGCAGCTGGTAGATACCACGGCGTTCTATGTCATTTTTCTCGGTTTTGGGATCGGTCTTCCATGGGAGTTCATCGGCAAGATCATTGTAGTTGCATATATCTTCAAGCTTGCCTTCGCGGCACTCGATACGCCTTTCGTCTATTTCGGCGTGGCTATTCTAAGGCGCTATATTGGTGCGGATTCCGTCGAAGAGGCGGCAGAAAATACCGCCTGACGCTTTAAGAACAGGTCATAGGGACCTTTTCGGGGCAAAACGTCATTCGGTCTTGCGGGCTTCGTCATAAGTTTCGAAGAAGCGCTTTCCCGTGCCCTTCTGGTTCTCATAGATCGAACCGCCTTTCTTCGCCGCCGGGTAGGGCAAGCGGACAGGGGCGGGGACAGTTCGGGGCTGCGTATTGGGCATGCCGCGGACCAGCAAGTCATAGAAGCATTGGTTAAATTCGCCTTTCAGGCCGACAAGGGGCCAAGCATCGCCTGCAGTGTATTCGTGCAGTAGTAGCCGCCGTTGACGATTAGACTCGTTCATTGCGGAACCATGGACCAATCGAACATGGTGGATTGTCATATCGCCGGCTTTACCCGTCAGCTTGACCGCCTTCGAATAGTCGAGATTTTGCGCTGCCTCTTCGTCGTCTGCCGACATCGCGCCGCAGAAGTACCCGTCTGCATGGTGGTCGTAGGTCGGACCCTTGTGGCTGCCCGGCATAACCATGAGGGGACCGTTCATTTCGTCACAAGTGTCAAGCAGAAGCCCGGTCGCCAGCACATCATCATTGGTATGGGGATAGAAGGCCCAGTCTTGATGCCATTCGACCGGCGCGCCGAAACCCGCCGACTTCAGGTTCATTTTGCCGCCGTAGAGGCGAATATCTGGCCCCACTAATTGTTCGACGATGTCGAGAACATCTGGATCGCGCGCCAATTGGTTAAAGAACTCGAAGTGTCGGTACGGTTCTTTAAGCCGGCGCACTCGCGGATTGCTTGGCGAATGGCTGTCTTCCAAGTCGTAGACATCGTTGTGCTCTGTGACGCCCGCCGCTTCGGCGACGATACGGTCCGTTTCGCGCTGGAGGGCGCATAGCTTTTCTCCAGTCACCACACCGCGTGCGACCACATAACCGTTCTCGTGATAGAACGCGACTTCTTCGGGCGTGAGTTTAGCGACCATGGAATTTGGCTCCTGCCGGATCAATTTAGTTCAAGCGGCGGGATGAGCAAAGTTGGAGTAACAGTGATGGATTTTGGCTCACTGATAAGGAAAATGACCCAGGCCGCCTGTGAAGGCGACGGCGCGGGGGTAGCGGCCTGCTTCACCGAGGACGGCGTTTATCATGACGTCTTTTATGGATCGTTTGAGGGACGCGGTAGGATTGCGGAGATGATCGACGATTATTTCCACCGCGATGCCAGTAATTTTCGCTGGGATATGCACGACCCTGTATCCGACGGCCAAACTGGATACTGTCGTTATGTATTCAGCTATGAATCAAAACTTGGCGACGCAAAGGGAATGCGCACCATTTTCGAAGGCGTCGCAATCGCGACGTTACAGGGCGGTCTGATAGGGTCTTACACCGAAGTGGCGAACACAGCTCCCGGGTTGCGGCGAATGGGATTCGCCGCCGACCGGTTGGCTCGTTTTGCCGAAAAGCAAGGAGCGGAATTGGCAGCACGTAAGGAGGCCGAAGGTCACCTTTAGGCGCCTTTCTTGCGCCCTAGCCAGTTGCAGACGCGGCGCGCGTACTTCACCATCGGTGCCTCCATTGGCACCACGTTGTCGAATCCCGTGTCGTCTAATTCGCGAACATAACGATGCCAACTGCCAATCATGGAGAACCCGTTGCGGGCCTTTTCCGTGGCTCTGGTTATTGTTTGTGGCGCCAACGGGTCGCACCGCCTTCGCGCTACCAGTCAACGTAATTGTGAATGCACGCCAGCGGGCAGGTTGCGTCGATGATGATGGCGTCGCGATGGAGATCGGCGGCGTTCATACAGCGGCTGCCTTGTCGTTCACCTTCGAGCTTCCCGGCACGTAGATATCCAAAAGGCCTGTGGCGCCGCGACGGCTCTTTCGATCCTCAAGCCAGAGGCGGACGAGGTGGCGCTTCGCGTCTGCACCGTCACGGTATTCGCTTCTCGAGTGAAGGATTACGAAGTTATTGACGAACTGCATATCACCGCGTCGAAAAGTCATTCCAACCGCCATGCCTGGTCTATGGCAAAGTGAATCGAAATAATCGAGCAATTCGACTTCCGCGACCGGGAGCTTAATGCCTTCGCGAACGACCCATTCAATTGGGTTTCGGTTATAGCAACAATGAAAAAGCCCATCGTGAAAACTGAAAACGGGAATGCGCTCTGGCGTTACTGGTGATTCATCCGGTTCGTGCTGTCCACGTCGGTGATGCTGAAATCCCCGCAGCAACGTGGGCAGGGCATTCGGTCGATTCTCCCTGATTGTATTGTAGAGATGCGTCGCGCTGACCAGCAGGCTTGTGCCGCCTTCCGCTGGCTCCCCAAGACACAACAGGCCCACTATATCCGCGCCGTCCGAATGGAAGGGCAGACGCTTGTTGCTCATGTAGCCACGAGAGGTGTGGTCATAGGGTTTCGCTTCGTCGATAACATCGACGATCGTTTCACCTTCGTAGTTTTGTATCCTGGCCTCTCCGAAATAACTGGCGACGCCGCAGAAGGCAGCGATATTGCGTTCATATGAATGACGCTCCGAGGGCCATCCGCGGAGTACCAGAAACCCACGGCCATTGTCGATTGTGTTGTAGGCCTCTTTCAGTTTCCCGGCGAGCTTGGGCAGAACAAAGTCATCGCAACGAATATCGTGCGGGCGGATCCCATGTTTGACGATGGTGTCCACGGCACTTTCTATCTCCGCGACATCTTCGGCTGATAGAAGTATCAGCCACTCTTCTTCCTGATTGAGATCTGCACCGGTCCAAACGTTCGGCTCGTCGATCTTTGTCGGTAGGTCTGCACTCATGCGAAGAGATCCCGCTGTGTTCGTCGAATTAACAATCGGACAGTTCATCTTCCCTTCAAGTGTTCAACACCATTATCCCTTCCAGGCCTGGTCGTAGACGCGTATCCAATTAAGCCTCCAAGTTTTGCAAGGGTATTCTTCGCTGAAGTCACGTTGCAGCACACGTTCGGTCAGTTTGTGCAGTGTTTAAATTCTGCTTGGGGACTTATAGAAAGGCGGCTGAAAAGGCGGCGGATATTCTTGTAGATCACCAGTGGCCGTCATGAACCAATGATCGTAACGAGCTTTGGTGGTTGCATGGTCCTCAACCGGATGCTGGCCTTGGTAATTATCAATGCCGATTCTGGTATGATCGATGCCGACGTGGTTCGCTTTGTACGGGATGTCACCAATGAATCGATTGAACAAACCTTGGGGATGATCATTTTTGCACCAAAACTCTTAATCAGCGATCACCGTGGCACCGCCTTCGCGCCACCAATCGATATACTCGGTCAT
>DJKK01000346.1 GCA_002434595.1 Alphaproteobacteria bacterium UBA6544
GTCCAGGGCCGATTGGTGCACAAGGGGTGCCGCTGACACCGCGACGCAGTCTGGCCGTCGATCCCAAGTACATTCCCTTCGGCGCACCGATTTGGCTCGATACGGTTTGGCCAGGCGGCGGCAAACGGCCCTTGCGGCGTCTATTGATCGCGCAGGACGCGGGTAACGCCATTAAGGGACCGATCCGAGGTGATTTCTTCTGGGGTTACGGAAAGGATGCACTTGCGGAAGCAGGACGGATGAAAAGCCGCGGACGCTATTACATACTGTTGCCGCATTCGACCGCTGTACCAATCTCCTGAAGCGTTGCGTTTCCCGGGTTCCGACCCCATTCTAGCGTGTATACCAACAATCAGGATGTGCCATGGGGTATACCAACGATAACCGTCCGTATGTCGGCATCACCGGCACTTTCGCGGGCGTGGCGGAGACCGGCATGCTCATCATTGGATCCGGGCCGGAACACCCCAACACTCTCCATTTCCTGCCAGACACTCATGTCGTTGTGGCACGGAAGAGCCAGACCGTCGGTTCCTACGAAGACGCTTGGGATCAAATCCGTGAAGGCGACTTGCCGCGGACGGTCAATTCCATTACTGGACCATCGCGCAGCGGCGATATCGAGCAGACGATCTTCATGAGGGAGCACGGAACACGGCCGATGCATATCGTGATGGTCGAGGATGAGTGATGGAAAGCGGAGAGGACGAGGGCGACCTGTTCCGCCGGGCCATGCGGGACGTCAAACCGCTGAAGCAAAGTACGCCGCGGGTGAGGAGCGATAAAACTGCTCCGTTTCGAGCATCTGGGACGGCAAAAACTGCAAACCCTAAACGGACGCTGCGCCCAAAGTCCGCGGCGCCCTCAGCGCCACATCTAAAACCCAGAGCGCCAACTTTGCAGCACGGCGATACGGCCGGGCTCGATCGGCGTACCGGACAGCGTTTCAAACGGGGACAGCTGCCGGTCGAGGCACGGCTTGACCTGCACGGCATGACTCAGACCGAGGCGCATCGCGCGCTGAGCGCCTTCCTGGCCGGTCAGCAAACGGCAGGCCGACGCTGTGTCATCGTTGTGACGGGCAAGGGCGTCGGCAAGGAAGGTGGCGGCGTGCTGCGTAATGCCGTTCCGCGCTGGCTGAACGAAGCGCCCAATCGCGACAAGGTTCTGGCCTTTGAGTATGCCCGCCAGAAGGATGGCGGAGCGGGGGCACTCTATGTCCTGTTAAGGCGTCGGCGGGCGGGATCACCGGGATGACGCCGCTTGGCGTGAAACTTCGGGAGCTGCGGCGGCGCAGGGGTGTTACCTTGTCGGAAATGGCAGCGGCGCTCGACGTCACGCCTGCCTATCTCTCTGCGCTGGAGCATGGTCAGCGCGGTCGTCTGACGACCCTAAGGCTGCATCAGATCTGCGCCTATTTCGACATCATTTGGGACGAGGCGGATGACTTACGCCGGCTTGCCGATCTCTCGCATCCCAAGGTCACCATCGACACCTCGGAACTCTCACCCGAAGCAACGGAACTTGCAAACCGGCTATCGGAGAAAATTGGCGAATTGAAAGAGGAACAGGTGACCGCAATGCTGGCCACCCTCAAATCATGACGGTAGGCGCTACAGAATAAACTTGCTGAGATCAGTATCCTTGGCGAGGTCGGAGACCTGGGTGCGGACGTATTCTGCGTCGATCGTCACTGTGTCGCCTTTGCGATCTGTCGCGGTGAAGGAAATCTCGTCGAGCAATTTTTCCAGCACGGTGTGCAGCCGTCGTGCGCCGATGTTCTCGACATGGGCGTTCACTTCGGCGGCGAGACGGGCCAACTCGTCAATTGCATTCTCGGTGAATTCGAGGTCGACCCCTTCGGTTCCCATCAATGCCACATACTGTTTGACCAGGCTGTTTTCTGGCTCCCGCAGAATGCGGCCGAAATCTTCTTCCGACAGTGCCCTCAGCTCGACGCGGATTGGAAGGCGGCCCTGCAGTTCCGGCAAAAGGTCGGACGGTTTGGCGACGTGGAAAGCGCCGGAAGCGATAAAGAGGACGTAGTCTGTCTTCACCGGGCCGTGCTTGGTTGACACCGTCGTGCCCTCGATCAAGGGTAGCAGGTCGCGCTGCACGCCCTCGCGGCTAACATCCGCGCCGTAGCGTTCGGTGCGGGCACAGATCTTGTCCAGCTCGTCGAGGAAGACAATGCCATTTTGCTCGACGATATCAATCGCCTCACGCACGATCTTGTCTTCGTCGACCAGCTTGTCGCCCTCTTCATCGATGAGCACTTCGTAGGATTCCGCAACCGTCATGCGCCGCGATTTTGTGCGTCCGCCGAACGCCTTTCCCATCATGTCGTTGAGATTGATCATGCCCATCTGAGCGCCTGGTGCGCCCGGGATATCGAAGGTCGGCAGGCCCATGGAACCGGCATCCGAAACTTCGAGCTCCACCTCCTTGTCGTCGAGTTCGCCGCTCCGCAGTTTCTGGCGAAAACTGTCCCGGGTCGCCTTGCTCGCGCCCTCGCCGACAAGCGCGTCAAGCACCCTCTCCTCGGCCTGTAGTTCGGCTTTCGCGCGGACTTCCTGGCGATGTGTGTTCCGCACCATGTGGATCGCCGTCTCGACTAGGTCGCGGACGATCTGCTCGACATCGCGGCCGACATATCCCACTTCGGTGAACTTGGTTGCCTCCACCTTAAGGAACGGCGCCTTGTCAAGCTTGGCCAGGCGGCGCGCTATCTCTGTCTTGCCCACACCGGTCGGCCCGATCATCAGGATGTTTTTGGGCAGGACCTCTTCCCGCAGCTCATCGGGCAGCTGCTGGCGACGCCACCGGTTGCGCAGCGCGACAGCCACGGCACGCTTGGCATCGTTCTGGCCGACGATATGGCGGTCGAGTTCCGAGACGATCTCGCGCGGGCTAAAATTGGTCATACGGTCTCCAGGACGACAGTTTCGTTGGTATAGATGCAGATATCAGCGGCGATCTGCATGGCCCGCCGGGCGATCGCCTCGGCATCCATGTCGTCGCGGTCCGCGAGTGCACGCGCCGCGGCTAGCGCATAGTTGCCGCCGGAGCCGATGCCGATCAAGCCGTCTTCCGGCTCGAGGACGTCACCGGTGCCGGATAGGATCAAAGAGACGGTAGGGTCGACAACCGCCATCATCGCCTCCAGACGGCGAAGGTAGCGGTCCGTTCGCCAGTCCTTAGCGAGTTCGACGCAGGCGCGCGTCAGCTGTTCCGGATATTGCTCCAGTTTCGCCTCCAGACGCTCGAACAGGGTGAAGGCGTCGGCGGTAGCGCCGGCAAACCCAACGACGACCTTGCCTTCGGCGATGCGGCGTACCTTCGTCGCGTTGGATTTGATGACCGTCTGGCCAAGGCTGACTTGGCCGTCGCCAGCGACTACGACCTTGCCACGCTTGCGGACCGAAAGGATGGTTGTGCCGTGCCAGGATTGGGAATCGCTCATGGTGCGTCCGATTCGATTTATAGTCGTCCCCATGTGGCGAGGGTTTGCGCCCGGGTCAAGGGCCGCGCTGCAGCACGGCACAGATCTCCTCGTTCGATCAGTCGAGTTCCATTCCGTCCATGCCGGAATTCTTACGACATTGTTCGATCATCTCGCGGATCTTCGGGCCGAGTGCGGCCGGGTCTTCCATCTGGTCGATTTCGGCGCCCCGCCGCCATCCTTCGCAGACCGCGACCATGCCCGCACCTGCCTGGATGATACGGCCCGTAATGTCCTGCGCTTCCTCGCTGGCGAGATAGACGACGGTCGGCGAAACCCAGCTCGGATCGCGCACCTGCTTATCCTCCTCGGAGTATTCGCGCAGGTTGTCGGTCATCCGCGTGTAGGCGGTCGGCGAGATCGCATTGACGGTCACCCCGATGCGCGAGAGCTCACGCGCAGCGATGATGGTAAAGGCGGCAATCCCGGCCTTCGCGGCGCCATAGTTGGTCTGGCCGATATTGCCGTAGATGCCTGAGGTCGAACTAGTGTTGATAATGCGACCCATGACTGGCTTTCCGTCGTCATTCTGCTTCGACATAGCGCGCCAGTAGGCGGCGGCATGGCGGGCAGGCGCGAAGGTGCCTTTGAGGTGAACTTGGATGACTGAATCCCATTCGTCTTCGGTCATGTTGACGAGCATGCGGTCGCGCAGAATTCCGGCGTTATTGACGACAATATCCAGTGTGCCGAAGGTGTTGATCGCCTGGTCGACCATGGCCTTAGCACCGTCGAAACTGCTGACGTCGTCGCCATTGACCACGGCTTCACCGCCACCGGACTTGATTTCGTCGACCACCTGCTGCGCCGGCGAGACATCGGCGCCCCGGCCGTCGACCGCGGCGCCCAGATCGTTGACGACGACTTTCGCCCCAGCTTTTGCAAGCTGCAACGCGTGCTGGCGCCCGACCCCGCGCGCCGCGCCGGTAACGATGGCCACCCGTCCTTTACATAAACCGGACATGTTCTTCCCTTTCTTGCTGATGTGTTGTGGTCACCGGCCTTGTCTGCTGATGCCGCACGGAAATAATTTTCGAAGAAGTATCTAGCACGGTCACCGGCAATGTCTCGGCATTCCCGCGAAGAAGAGAGGTTACCTGACGGGTGGCGTCCGGCCGGACTTCCTGTTAAAAGACGCCGCGCCAATCAATCGGGAGACAGCGCCATGCGTCAGGCCAGTGTCGAGCGCAACACCAAGGAGACCCAGATTTCCGCATCCGTCGATCTTGACGGGACGGGGAAATACGATGTTTCGACCGGAATCGGCTTCCTCGATCATATGATGGAACAGCTGTCGCGCCATAGCTTGATCGACTTAACGTTGCGCGCGCAGGGCGATCTTCATATCGATTTTCACCACACCACCGAGGATACCGGCTATGCCGTCGGCGAAGCGGTGAGCCGTGCGCTCGGCGACCGCGCTGGAATCAAGCGCTACGGTAGTGCGCTGATCCCGATGGACGAAACGCTGACGCGGGTCGCGCTCGACTGTTCCAATCGGCCGTATCTCGTGTGGAAGGTCGACTTCTCGCGCCCGAAACTCGGTGAGATTGACACCGAATTGTTCCAGGAATGGTTCAAGGCCTTTGCGCAATCCGCCGGGCTGACTCTGCATGTCGAGACGCTCTACGGCGAGAATAATCACCACATCGTCGAATCCTGCTACAAGGGATTAGCACGGGCGCTCATGGCCGCTGTCGCCATCGATCCGCGAAAGGCTGACGCGGTGCCGTCGACCAAGGGTGTTCTCGGCGGCTCGCTTTGAGATGACACTCGCGATTGTCGATTACGGATCTGGCAATTTACGCTCGGCGGTGAAAGGGTTCGAGAAATTCGCGAGCGAACCCGTCGCCGTAACCGCCGATCCGTATGCGGTCGCCCGGGCGGACCGGATCGTCCTGCCGGGGCAGGGCGCCTTTTCGGATTGTCACCGGGGGCTGTCGTCTCTCGATGGCATGATCGAGGCCCTGTCGCAGGCGGTGCTTGACCGCGCGGTTCCCTTTTTCGGCATCTGTGTAGGCATGCAATTGCTGGCGAGTGCAGGACTGGAACATGGCCGTCATGATGGCCTCGACTGGATTTCCGGTGAGGTGGCGCCTCTCGCGCTTGACGACGCGGTGCTCAAAATTCCCCATATGGGCTGGAACGAGTTAACCTTGCACCGCGAGCATCCAGTGCTCGATGGCGTGACGAATGGGGATCATGTCTACTTCGTGCACAGCTACCACTTTGTCGTTCGCGACCGTGATGCATTGGTCGCTACGACGGACTATGGCGGCGATCAGACAGCGATCGTTGGAAGGGACAACATGATAGGCACGCAGTTCCACCCGGAAAAGAGCCAAGCGACAGGATTGCGGATGATCGAAAACTTTTTTAGTTGGAGGCCTTGAGCGATGGCTGACGTCTCCGTTGAGCGGGTGGAGGATATTTCCCGCCACGATATGAACGATCTCTGTGATGCGGCTGAAGCGGCGATTGAGGAGGGCGGTGGTTTCGGCTGGATCGACGTGCCCCAGCGCAACGTTCTGGAAAATTACTGGCGCGGCGTCATGCTGGTACCGGAGCGAACCCTCTTTGTAGGGCGTCTCGACGGGGTTATCTCGGGCTCCGCCCAACTGGGTCGGCCGACCAAGAACAATGAAGCGCAGTCTCACGCTGGCAATCTCACCACTAATTTCGTAGCTCCCTGGGCGCGGGGCTACGGTATCGGGCTCAAATTGATCCAGGAGGTCGAGACCCTGGCTCGGGAAGAGGGGTTTGAGGTGCTCAATCTCGACGTCCGCGCAACGCAAGAGGCCGCTATCGGCCGATACGACTCGCTTGGCTTCGTGCGCTGGGGTGAAAATCCATACTATGCGCGTGTAGAAGGGAACTGGGTCGCTGGTTACCACTTCTACAAGGTTTTGAACCCGGAGACTTCCGAATGATCCTGTACCCGGCCATCGACCTCAAGGACGGTCAATGCGTGCGCCTGCGCCTCGGCGACATGGAGCAGTCCACGGTCTTCAATGAAGATCCGGCAGGCCAGGCGCAGGACTTCGCGAAGGCTGGTTGTGAATGGCTACACCTCGTCGACCTGAACGGCGCCTTTGCAGGTAAGCCGGTGAATGCGGAGGTGGTTGAGGGAATTCTTGCCGCTGTAGACGTGCCGGTACAGCTGGGTGGGGGTATCCGAGACATGGCGACGATCGACGCTTGGCTCGAGCGCGGCGTCCGCCGTGTCATTCTCGGCACCGCCGCGGTGAAGGACCCGACGTTGGTCAAGGACGCGTGCCGTGACTGGCCCGGCCGGGTCGCGGTCGGCATCGACGCCAAGGGCGGGAAAGTCGCCGTTGAAGGCTGGGCCGAAGTCTCGGAAATGACCGCGGAGGAACTCGCCGCGCGGTTCTCGGATTCGGGCGTTGCCGCCATCATCCACACAGATGTAGACCGGGATGGCGTGCTGGCCGGCCCCAATATCGCTGCGACATCGGTGCTTGCCAGCGCAACCCAGATTCCGGTGATCGCGAGCGGCGGCGTCTCGTCTCTCGATGATCTACTGGCGCTCCGGGCTGCGGGGAATATCACGGGTGCCATCAGCGGCCGCGCGCTCTACGACGGGCGTATCGATCTTGGTGAAGCGCTTATGCGGCTGGCGACCTGATGCTCAAGACCCGCATCATCCCCTGTCTCGACGTGCACGCGGGCCGTGTCGTCAAAGGGGTAAATTTCGTCGACCTGCGCGACGCGGGCGACCCGGTCGAGCAGGCGCAAATCTATGATAAGGCGGGTGCCGACGAGCTGACCTTTCTCGATATCACCGCGTCACACGAAGCGCGGGATACAATCTACGATGTGGTGACCCGCACGGCGGAAGAAGTGTTCATGCCGCTGACCGTCGGCGGCGGTGTCCGCACGGTCGACGATATCCGAAAATTGCTGCTGGCAGGTGCCGACAAGGTGTCGATCAACACGGCGGCGGTGCATCGCCCCGAATTCGTCGCAGAGGCGGCGGCGCGCTTCGGCAGCCAGTGCATTGTGGTCGCCATCGACGCCAAATCGACGGGGCCGGGCAAGTGGGAAGTCTTCACCCATGGTGGGCGGAACGAAACCGGAGTCGATGCGATTGATTGGGCAAAGCGCATGGCCGCCGATGCGGGCGAACTGTTGCTGACGTCGATGGATCGCGACGGCACCAAGAGCGGCTTTGACGTCGCGCTGACCCGCGCCGTCTCCGAGGCGGTGCCCGTCCCCGTCATCGCGAGCGGCGGGGTCGGCACCTTGCAGCATTTGGTCGACGGCGTGGTCGAGGGGCATGCCTCTGCGGTACTTGCGGCCTCGATCTTTCATTTCGGCGAATTCACCATCGCCGAGGCAAAGGCGCACATGACGTCGCAAGGGGTGCCGGTCCGGCCCTGACAGGCCGCCGGAATTCTGCTAGGGCTGGGTGCCATGACCGAGAAAACCAGTATCAACGCCGAAATCCTCGACCGTCTGTTCGACGTGGTGGAAAGCCGCAAGAGCAGTGACGCCGCTTCGTCCTACACCGCGAAACTGCTAGCGGCCGGCACGCCTAAGATCGCACAGAAGGTGGGCGAGGAAGCGGTCGAGACCGTCATCGAAGCGCTGGCCGACAAGGATGGCAAGATCGCCGAGGAAAGCGCGGACCTGCTCTATCACCTGCTGGTGCTCTGGGCCGACAAAGGTGTCAGGCCGGAAGACGTCTGGTCCGTACTCGCAGACCGGTTCGGTATTTCCGGCATCGACGAGAAGAATGCGAGATGGAAGGACTAGGCAATGGCCTATAACGATCAGAATATCTTTGCGAAGATCCTCCGCGGCGATATCCCCTGCGACAAGGTTTACGAGAACGACTACGCGCTCGCCTTTCGCGACATTGCTCCGCAGACGCCGGTCCATGTGCTGGTGATACCGAAAGGGCCCTACGTGTCCTATGTCGAATTCTCGGAACAAGCGAGCGATGCGGAACTCGCCGGATTCATGCGTGCGGTCGGCGCGGTGGCGGCCGAACTCGGCATCGCCGAAGCGGGCAGCCGCATCCTCTCCAATCAGGGCGAGGACGGCAACCAGGAAGTGCCACACTTTCACCTTCACATGCTCGCCGGCAAGAACCTCGGCCGCATGATAAAACCGATCGACGAGTAGCGTACTGCGCGTCTGACAGAAGGATGGCTCCTATGCCGACTGCGGGAAGCGTCGATTGGCTGGGAATCTTCAAGGCGCCGATCATCGGCTTTGTGCTCGTTGCGGCCGATTTGGTGCCAGTGTTGGAGCCCTTCGCACATTAGGTCGAGACGCGCTATCTCGGGCTCTTTCCATTCGGGGCTTAGCCGTCGCGCTCTTTTCGCAGGGCCGCGATTTCTTCCCGCAGGGCCTGGATTTCGGTCAGGATTTCCACGCGTTCTTCATGGCCGTGTTCTTCGTCTTCGTGCACTTCCTGCATCGAGTTGACGACAACGGCGATGAACAGGTTGAGGACCGCGAAGGTGGTTACCAGTATGAACGGTATGAAGAAGGCCCAGGCAAAAGGGAAGGTTTCCATCACCGGACGCACGATCCCCATCGACCAGGATTCAAGGGTCATGATCTGGAAGAGGGAGTAGAGCGACGCGCCGACCGAGCCAAACCAGGCCTCGAAGGCGCCGCCAAAAAGTTTCGTCGCCATCACGGCGAAGACGTAGAAGACCAGCACCATTAACAGCGTGATTGATCCCATGCCCGGGATCGCCTTGAGGAAAGCCTGCACTACAAGGCGCATCTTCGGCACCATGGATATGAGCCGAAAGGCGCGCAGCACGCGGAGCGCCCGCAATACCGCGAACCCCTCGCTGACGGGCAGCAGGGCGATGGCGATGATGGTGAAGTCGAAGAGATTCCAGGGGTCGCGGAAATATCCGTGACCCAGCGCGTAAAGCTTGAGCAGGATCTCGGCGACGAAGATGGCCAGCGCGATCTGGTCGAGCGCCACTAGCAAGGGGCCGTAGGACGCCATCGCGGCCTCGGATGTCTCGATCCCGAGCACGATCGCGTTCACCATAATGATGATCAGAATGGTGCGCTGGAAGAAATTCGATTCCGTGAAGGCTCGGGCCCGCGCCCGAAGTGTCGCTGGTGTAGATGTATCGTCCATTGGATCGTCCCTGAAACCGCCGTGTCTGCGAGTGTGGCGCAGATTGGCGTGCGTTGACGTCAGGTCAAGGGCGAATTTTATTTAGCCTGCGTTAGCGATCGCGTTTGCCGCCCGACGCCCGGTGATCACGCCCTTGGTGAGGCCGCCGAGATAGGCGGCGTTTGGGCCGCCTTCGATACCGCCGGTCGCGGATCCTGCTGCAAAGAGGCCCGGGATCGGCCGGTCGGCCGCGTCGAGCACGCGGCTTGCGTCATCGATGGCGATGCCGCCCATCGTATAGGTGATGCCGGCGCAGACTTCGATCGCATGGAAGGGAGCGGTGCGGATCGGCAGGGCCGTGACGACATTAGCCGTCCGCGCGGGGCTGAGTTGGTCTGCCGTACCGTTTTCGAGGGCGGCGTTGTAGGACCGGATGGTTGCGTTGAGCGTCTCTCCTGGGACGCCGATCTGTCCTGCCAGATCGTCGAGCGTGTCGGCGGCGAAGACCGTGCCCCCCTCATTCACGAAGGCGGGGTTCATGCAGGGCGGATAACGATTGTCCGCCGCGAGGCCTGTCCACACCGCATCGTCGAAGATGACGGCGA
>DJKK01000342.1:0-4547 GCA_002434595.1 Alphaproteobacteria bacterium UBA6544
CTCCGCAGATCGGCTCGGATCGAAGTTGGAGAACGTGACTAATGTCATTGGTACCCAAAGGCATCTGACCCCGAAACCTTGCATAATCATCAACCGCGCAGTTCATTTCTGGTAGGAACGGTCGCTGCGGTCCATCGCCTTTAAACAGGCATGTTTACTGCATTTTAAGTTTGCCGGCCTAAGTGCGCGCTGATTTACTCTGGGTAGCGTGGTTGATGAACTGGACGGAAGGTCCTGACTGTCCAGCCGTCCTGCGCATCTGGGATTTGCGGCTTGCCACTTTGACCGACCAAGACGCCTCGTTCCGCGATAGTGGCGTCAAGTCCGACGATCTCTAGCGATGTGAATTCGGCCGGTAGGGCGGGTGCATCGTCGGATTCCCTGTCGATCAGGACCAACCATCCGGTATCGTCTAAATCCATGTCCGAGATATCACCTTCCACCAGATTTCGGTGCCAGTTCGTCATCTTCGCCTTGAAGACGGGGTCGACCGAATCGCGTCCCGCGCGTGAGGTGTAGTTCTCGCTCGTGAGGACGCCCGCGTCGCGCTGCTTGTACACGGCAAGGAATGGGGAGGTTGCTGCATGTGTGCATTCATAGCGTTGAGCCGACAGAAACCCGTCAATGGAGAGCAGCATGCTGATGTGCTTGTCATAGAACGCGTTGAATTTTCCCCGATCATCGTCGAGCGGGTAATGCATTTCGACCATATAGAAGGTGCTCAAGATATAGCTCCTAAATGAAAGACAAAGAGATTAAGCAGCCCAATCCTGCTTGATCATATCAGCGGCTTTTTCGCCAATCATGATCGTAGGTGCGTTGGTGTTGCCGGTCGTGACGGTTGGCATAACGGAAGCGTCTGCAACCCGAAGGCCTTCGACACCGTTCACCTTGAGGCGCGAATCAACCACTGACATGGCATCTTCGCCCATCTTACAGGTACCGACCGGATGATAGATGGTTGCTCCCGAATTTTGGGCGAACTGTTTCGCCTCCTCGACCGTCGCAATTTCGCGTCCGGGTTCGGTTTCACCCAGACTGACCTCCGCGATCGCAGGTGATGAGAGTATTTTGTTCGTCTGCTGGATGCCTGAAAATAGTACGTGGGAATCACTCTCCGCCGTGAGATAGTTCGGGCGAATAACAGGGCGCGCCATTGGGTCGGCGCTTTCCGCCATGATCGTACCGCGGCTTTCTGGACGCACCGGACAAACGGCAACCGAAATTCCAGGCTTCTTCTCGAGGTCTCCGATGACACGGCCGGTATAGCTGGTTGGCGTGTACAGCAGTTGCAGGTCGGGACTGCTCAGTCCTTCGCGGCTGCGACAGAACACCATAGCTGCCGTAACGCCCATGGTGAGTGCGCCTGTGCCCTTGACCGCGTACTTGAATATTTCACGTACCAAGCGTGGCCCGCGCGCGAGTTCGTTGATGGTGATATGGTCCCTGATGCGATGCGAGATGCGAACGACGTAATGGTCGCTGAGGTTGTGGCCAACGCCGGGTGCATCATGCAGGACGTCGACGCCAATTGATTGCAGATGAGCTGCCGGGCCAATCCCCGAAATTTGTAAAATATGGGGCGAGTTGACCGCACCGGCTGAGACGATGACTTCCCGTGCCGCGCGGACTTCCTGATCACGCCCGCCGCGCCGATATGAGGCACCAACGCATTTTGTTCCCTCAAATAAGAGCTGCCCGGTTTGCGCCTCCGTTTTGACCTCGAGGTTCGGTCGACCTTTTGCCTGAGCCAGGAAGGTTTGCGCCGTTGAGGCGCGGAAGCGGTGGTCGCGGGTCATCTGCGAGTAAGCGACGCCTTCCTGTTCTGCTCCGTTGTAATCTTTTGTCAGAGGGTAGCCCGCCTGCTGCGCCGCCTGGACGAAACGATCGGTGATTGGAAGGACCGTGCGGTAGTCCTCCACAACTAGTGGACCACCTCGACTGCGATACTCATCATCGGCGTCCGCGCCGCGGAAATCCTCGGACTTCATGAAGTAAGGGAGGACTTGTTCGTAGCCCCAGTCCTTGCAGCCTCGCTGTGCCCACCCGTCATAGTCAGCTGGATTACCCCGCACGTAAAGCATGCCGTTGATCGAACTGGAGCCGCCAAGGACCCTTCCGCGCGGCCAATGTATTCGCCGTCCACCACTGCCTTCCTCGGGTTCGCTACTGTAGTTCCAATTAACGCGCGGGTTCTCAAGGAGCGAACGAATGCCCGCTGGAATATGAATCATCGGGTGCCAGTCGCGAGGACCTGCCTCGAGCAGGACGACTTTGACTTTCGGGTCTTCGCTGAGCCGATTGGCAATAACGCAACCCGCCGAACCTGCACCGATTACAACATAGTCTGCATTTTCTGACATGTTTCGTTCCGCTTCGTATTCTATTCGTCAACGTACTCGGGCGTAGACTTGTCGAAGTAGGTCTTTCGCGCGATCGGGGTATTGGGGCTCTTTCCCATGAAGGCCATCGCCAGGTGATCAAGATGTTGTATGGAGCCATCGAGCGCGCGTGCATACGCGTTAATGGAGGCTTTGGTTGACCAGACCGGCATCGGCGGCTGGCGACAGATATGGGCGGCAAGACGTTCTCCGGCCGCAATTAGGTCATCATCCTTGACCACCTCGTTGACATAGCCGATCTCCAGCAATTGATCCGCTTCATAGGTGCGACCGAGAATGATCATCTCCTTGGCGCGCGCCGCGCCAACGAGTTGCATGACCGGTGGAATGGAGTTCCAGCCCAGGTTCACGCCGATGCTGATCTCGTTGATTGTCAGTTTTGTGCTCTTGGCAGCTATCCGGAAATCACAGAAGGCGGGCAATACCGCGCCGCCGCCGATGCAATAATTATGAATGCATGCAATGGTTATTGGGCTGAGACTGGCCAGTATATCGACCATATGAGTGCTGTCTTTAGAGCGGGTGACGGTCGACGTTGCCGGCTCGTTGAATGGACGATCCTTAAGGTCCGCGCCGGAGCAGAAGCTCTTTCCCTCGCCGCGTAGAATGACGACCCGGAGCCCCTTGATGCGATCCAGCTCCCAGAGGGCAGCGTTCATATCCGAGACGAACTGCCTGTTGACCGCGTTGTGGACATGCGGCCGGTTCAAGATCAGGTGGCGGACAGGCCCGTCGCCCTCGATTCGGATCGTCTCGAATTCCATCTATTTCTCTCCCAATATTCGTCTTGCAAAGTAGCGGGCAGGACGGCCTTCTCAAGATGATCAGCAAAATACGAAGGGCAAAAAATGACAAACTGGAAATATCCCGAGGCAGTGGTTGAGACCGATTGGCTGGCGGCTCATCTGCAAGATGACAGCGTTCGTGTTTTTGAATGCACGACATACCTCCGTTATACGGATGATGATCCGCACCGGCCTTATATCGTGGAGAGTGGTCGGCCTGACTATGAAAGCGGGCATATCGCGGGTGCCGCTTATCTTGATCTTCAGAGCGAGTTATCCAATCCTGACAGTCCGTATCGGTTCACCATGCCGGCCTATGATGATCTTGCGCAGCGGTTCGCCGCCAAAGGGATTGGCAACGGGTTTCGGCTTGTTCTCTATAGTCGGGGGGGCATGCAGTGGGCGACACGTATATGGTGGATGCTACGCTCCGTCGGTTTTGACAATGCCGCAATATTGAACGGCGGTTGGGAAAAATGGGAACAGGAGGCGCGGGCCACGGAGAGCGGTAGCAGCGACTATTCGGCAGCTCAATTTGTACCGATGCCTCGACCTATACTCTTCGTCGGCAAAGATGAAGTTATGGCAGCCATCGGAGACACCTCTGTCTGCACGCTTAACGCTTTGACGCCTGATCTCCACAGTGGTCAGAACCCGCGCTATGGCCGGCCGGGTCGCATACCGGGCAGCGTGAATGTCCCCGCTCATTCACTTTCGAACCCAGAGGATAAAACTTTTATTTCACTGGATGCGGTCCAGGAAGCGTTCGATGCGGTGGGGGCGAAACGCGAACAGCGCATCATCAATTATTGTGGTGGAGGTATCGCCGCGACCCTTGATGCGTTTCTGTTGCATCAGCTCGGTTATGAAGATCTGACTGTTTATGACGATTCAATGAGCCAGTGGGCGACCGACGAAACCTTGCCCATCGAGAAAGATTAAGTAGATAACCGAACTGTTCATCGCTCTTGACCGATATGACCGCCATATCCCGTTCTTGATGGGACTGGTCGAGAACGCCGCCGAGCTTTGATCTGCGAGCGCTCGAGGTCGGGATGGTGCCGCCCCCGTCGCGATGGTGTCGATCATAATTTCCGCATGTTTTGGCCTTTCGTGATGCGCTGGGGAGCGATATCTCTGATCTGCCACAAGCCCTGATGATCATGTGGGACGACGCCCGTGCGCAGGCGGACGAAGCGTACGTTGACTACGGTTTTACGATGATGCCCTTAGGGCGGTTTTCTTTTGAGAGGAGCACGCATGAGTTCGGCACCAACCCTTGGCCCTCCGGAGTTCAATCGAACCGAATAGATTTAGAGCGATTTAATCGGAAATATCGCCAACCAGCCGCTAATTCCTA
>DJKK01000342.1:4952-6490 GCA_002434595.1 Alphaproteobacteria bacterium UBA6544
GAAGTGAATAATGATGCCAGAAGAAAAAAAATTTCAGGCACGCCGTAGTTTCATCTTCGCGCCCGGCCTGCAGCCTGAAATGTTTCCAAAAGCTCTGAAGTCTGGTGCCGATATCGTGTGTATCGATTTGGAAGATGCAATTGCTCCCCAGCACAAGGATATCTCACGTGAGCGTACCATGGCCTTGTTCGCGGAAGAGCAGGCCGACGATAATGTTGAACGGATGGTTCGTATCAATTGCACACGTACGCCCGAGGGTATGGCGGACCTGCAAGCCATTGTCGCCGGCCCAAATCGCCCGCCTGCTATCATGCTGCCCAAGGTGAAGTCGCCCGATGAAATTCGGGCGCTCGACGAGTTATTCGACGAGAATGATGTAGAAATCCGGCTTCATGTAATTATCGAGACGAATCACGGCCTCGAGGCGGCATATGAAATCGCGCAGGCGAGCGACCGTCTCGATGCAATGTTCTTCGGAGGCGTTGACATGGCCGCAGAATTGCGCGCGCGTAATGATTGGCTCAATCTACTCTATGCGCGTTCCCGGGTCGTCCATGCGGCGGCTGGAGCCGAAGTCGACGTCATAGATGTGCCCTACCTCGATTTGGAAGACCTAAGTGGTATGCGCAGGGAAGCAGAAGCGGCGCGTGATCTTGGGTTTTCCGGAAAGGGGTCCATTCATCCGAAGCAAATTTCGATGTTGAACGAGGTCTTCTCCCCGAGCGCTGATGAGGTCGCTCATGCCCAGAAGATCGTAGACGCCTTCGCGAACGCTGAGACAGGCCTCGTTGTTGTCGACGGCAAGCTAATTGAGAAGCCGGTACTGCGCTCCATGCACCGAACGCTTGCAGTGGCGGAGCGCGTGGGCCGATAACCTTGCCTTAGGCGCTTTCGTCTTCGTTTATTTCCTTGAATACCTTGCCGGCGATTATGAAAGCCTCGCGGATGGTCGGGACCCCGATATAGCCACCGACATGGAGGAGCGCTTCGGTAATCTCGTCCTCGGTCCAACCCACGCGGCGGGCAAAGCGGATATGCAACTCCAGTTCGGGCCAGCAGTGAAGGCAGGTATCTGAAATCACACAAATCATAGCGCGGGTCTTGCGGTCGAGGCCTTCGCGGGTCCAGAGCAGTCCGAAGACCGCTTCCGTGGCGTAATCGCCGAACTTCTTCATCGTCGGGTCGGCGTAGACGGTGTTGGCGAGTTTCTCGACGAGTTCGTCGCCCATCATTTCGCGACGAACCTGCTGTCCATTTTCATATGCTTCGCTGTTAGCCATACCTCTTTCCTCCATTTTGGACCGCGGAGCGGCTGCTCCGTTAAAGGATGATCTAAATTGGCAAGCCTAGGCGACGAGCGGAAGGAATACGCGGGCGGCTTCGGCGAGCGCGTCTACAACAGATTGACCGTCGCGAAGAGGCTGATGAACCGAGACCCAACCGGCGTAGTCACACTCTCGTAGAACGTCGATCAGAGGAGAAATCTCAATCCCCGACGGATCGTCCAGCGGAAGGTATGATAGGGAAACCGGGCCACG
>DJKK01000026.1:0-559 GCA_002434595.1 Alphaproteobacteria bacterium UBA6544
AATCTGCGGCGATGGCGGCCCCGAAGTAGCGCCAGGGGTGCCGGAGCGGGCCCCAACACTTTAAAGTCTTGCGTCTGAGGGGCATTGCGAGAGAGGAGCCGGGCAACCGCATCCACATCTGATTCATCCGACCCAGAGACGATGATGGCCGCCAAACGGCCGAAGGGCGGCCAATTACCGAGCTTGCGCTGTTCCGCTTCCGCGCTCATGAAGGCGTCGCGCGCACCGGACACCAACGCCGCCATGACGGGATGCTCCGGATGGTGGGTCTGCAATAGAACACGGCCCGGACGGGCCTCACGTCCCGCACGGCCGGCTACTTGGTGCAGTAATTGGTATGTGCGCTCGGCGGCTCGGAGATCTCCACCACCAAGTCCCAGATCCGCATCGACGACACCAACAAGCGTCAGATTTGGGAAGTGATGCCCTTTGGCGACAAGCTGGGTTCCAATCAAAATATCGATCTCGTGTGCCTGGACGCGGCGGACAATGTCCGCGGCCGCACTCGGGCTCCAGATTGTGTCACTGGTCATTAACTCGACGCGGGCTTCCGGCCATA
>DJKK01000026.1:838-1092 GCA_002434595.1 Alphaproteobacteria bacterium UBA6544
ATTGTGTCACTGGTCATTAGCTCGACGCGGGCTTCCGGCCATAACGCGCCTACCTCCTCCGCCAGCCGTTCGACCCCCGGCCCGCAGGCCGTCATCCGGTCTTCTGCACCGCATTCGGGACAGGACGTTGGCATCTGTGTGAAGTAGCCGCAGTGATGGCAGTTAAGCCGCCCCTGAAAGCGATGCTCAACCAGCCATGATGTACAGTTCGGACATTCGAGACGGTGTCCGCAGGCGCGGCAAAGTGTAAGCGG
>DJKK01000026.1:1398-7182 GCA_002434595.1 Alphaproteobacteria bacterium UBA6544
GCAGGCGCGGCAAAGTGTAAGCGGTGCATAGCCCCGCCGGTTCAGAAACAGGAGCGACTGCTCGTGCACCTTAAGGGTATCTGTCAGCGCCTCCCGCAGCCGTGGCGCGATCCAGGATTGTCGCTCCGGCGAATCCCGACGCAGGTCGACAACAGAAATCGCCGGCAGTTCGGCGCCGCCATGGCGCGCGGTCAAATGCAGGCGTGTATAACGACCTTGTTTGACATTATTCACAGTCTCAAGCGACGGCGTCGCGGAGACCAGTACAACCGGAACCCCCTCAAGGCGCGCCCGAACGACCGCCATATCCCGCGCGTGATAGATGACGCCATCCTCCTGCTTGTAGGAAAGGTCGTGCTCCTCATCGACCGTGATGAGGCAGAGTTCCCGGAACGGCAGAAACAAGGCGGAGCGCGCGCCGACCACGACGCGAGCTCGACCATCAGCCACGGACCGCCAGACCCGCCGGCGACGCGCCCGCGGCACGTCCGAATGCCATTCCTCGGGACGCACGCCAAACCGGACCTCGAAGCGCTCGAGAAACTGAGCGGTCAACGCAATCTCCGGCAACAGCACGAGGACCTGACGCCCGGCCGAAAGCGCTTTGGCAATCGCTTCGAAGTATACCTCGGTCTTGCCGGAACCGGTTACGCCATCAAGTAACGCAACGGAGAACGACGATGCTTCGACGCGATCGACAAAATCTGCCGCGGCTTCTGCCTGCGCGTCGGAGAGTTCGGGGCCGGGCAGGGTTGGGTCGGGCTGCGGTAGCGGCACGTCGTCGGATACTTCCACGGCGTCAAGGACACCGATTCCCGCCAGAGTACGAACCACCCCGGCGCCGACCGCCGCTTCCCGCGCCAAATCGTTAGCTCCGCGAGCCGGGCCATCCCGCAATACGTCGATCACCCGCGTCCGAGCGGATGTTTCGCGATAGTCCGGGATCATCTCCGCCAAACGGTAGACAATGCGAGGTCGGCCTGGTGTCAGCGCTTCGGGTATGCTCACTGCCATACGCAGTACCGCGCCGGGAGCCGACATTGAATACGCCGCGACCCAGTCGACGAAACGCCGCATCGACTCGGTCATCGGCGGCGTTCCGAGTCGCGCTTCAATGTCGCGTAGACGCGAGTCGTCGACGGCATTCGCTGCCGGATACCCGGACGTATCGATAGGGTCCCAGACGACACCTATCCGCACCTGCTTACCAAGCGGTACTTGAACGAAATCCCCTGGAATCACTAGCAATTCCGGCGGCACGCGGTAGTCATACGGACCCGCCAGCGGCAGCGGCAGCAGCACTCGAACCCGCTTCACCGCGCCCTCGCGATTGTCGGTTGAACTGGCACCCGATTTTTCCATCCGGTAGAGTGTAAACATCATTCGTCGCGGCGCCAGATGGCAGCGACTTACGGGCTTAAGAGGGTTAGGGAGCAATATGAAATTTTTCGTGGATACTGCCGATGTTGATGCAATTCGCGACTTGGCCGATACAGGCCTTGTCGATGGCGTGACGACAAATCCATCCCTGATTGCCAAGAGCGGCAGGGATTTCGTCGAAGTGGTTCAAGAGATATGCGACATCGTCGACGGGCCAATCAGTGCTGAAGTGACCGCGACCGAATTCGATGCCATGTTGGAGGAAGGCCGCAAACTGGCCAAGATTCACAAGAACATCACGGTTAAAGTCCCTTTGACCCGAGATGGCCTGAAGACCTGCAAGGCGCTGTCGGGAGACGGCACCATGGTCAACGTGACGCTGTGCTTCTCTGCGAATCAGGCGCTCTTGGCGGCTAAGGCCGGAGCGACTTTCATCTCGCCGTTTGTCGGAAGATTGGATGATATAGGGACCGAGGGCATGCAGCTCATCGACGACATCGTGCAGATTTACGCTAATTATCCGGATTTGAAGACCGAGGTACTGGTTGCGTCCGTGCGCTCTCCGATGCATGTGCTGGAAGCGGCAAAAATCGGTGCTGGCGTCGCGACTTTGCCGCCAGACGTGCTGCACGCAATGTTCAAGCATCCTTTGACCGACAAAGGTCTCGATGCCTTCCTCGCCGATTGGCAGAAAACCGGCCAATCAATCCTCTAGGCGGACCACATGACGCGCGATTCGATTGATTCTACCGAGGCGCCAAGAGTCACGGCAGCGCAGGTTATCGATTTTCTTCAACAGCACCCGGACTTTTTGAACTGCCATCCGGAAGTCTTCGACAACCAGTCGGCGCCGGAGCGGGAGTTGGGCGCCGGCGTCGCGGATTTCCAATCCGCCATGATTCGACGGCTACGCGCCGACGTCGCCGGTAATTCCGACCGCCAACGCGAACTGATCGATACAAGCCGGGCGAACCTGACGATACAGGCAAGGGTTCATGAATGCGTTCTCGCGTTGCTGGATGCGCGCAGTTTCGAGAAAGTCATTGAAACCGTCGCCACCGACCTGACCGTTCTGTTAGGGCTTGACGTGGTGGTGCTCGGAATTGAATCGGACGACGAGACCTGGTCTGCAGGAGAGGCCGGTCAGGGCCTGCGCATCGTGCCCCACGGAACCGTCGACGCGGTCTTCGGCGAGACCGGCGATCTCATCCTTGGCAGCTGTGTCGAAGGCCAGGCCGAAGCGTTTGGCGAAGCCGCTGACCTCGTGCGTTCTGCAGCGTTAATTCGGCTTGAGATATCACCGACAACCGCTCCTGCATTTGTCGCATTCGGTTCGCGCGATCCGGAAAAGTTCCATCCCGGCCAGGCGACCGAGTTGATTGGATTTCTCGCCATGGTTCTGGAAAGCGTCATTCGCGGATGGCTGAGCCTGCCGGAATAGAAACGCTGCTGACGGAAGCGGCGGAGGATCCAACGCTGCAAGCAGCGCTGGTCGAATGGCTTAAATGGTTGCGCGACGAGCGGCGGTCCTCCCCGCACACGATTCACGCTTACGGGCGGGACCTCGTCAGTTTTCTTACCTTCACCTCGGCGCATCTGGGTGCTGCGCCGACACTGCGAGATCTCGAGAATCTGGAGGCACAGGACTTCAGGGCCTGGCTGGCGCGCCGCGCCGCGGCCGGCCTGGGGCGCACATCGACGGCGCGGGCTTTTTCGGTTCTACGCGGATTCTTTCGTTGGCTGGAGAAGAACGGACGCGGCCGGAACCATGCCATTCGGACGGTCCGCACACCGAAACTGCCGCAGGCAGTCCCGAAACCGCTCAATACCGCGGATGCTGCAAAGGCAGTGCAGGACATCGGGTTGCTCGCGAGTGAGCCTTGGGTCGCCACCCGAGACATTGCGGTCATGACATTGCTCTATGGCTGTGGCTTGCGAATTTCCGAAGCGCTCGGCCTGACCCTGCGCGATGTCCCCGACGGCGATGCCATGACGGTACTCGGCAAGGGAGGAAAGCAGCGGATGGTGCCAGTATTGCCTGTTGTGCGAGAGGCCATCGACGCCTATCTCGCCCAATGTCCGCATTTGCTGGAACCGAACGACCCTCTCTTTGTCGGGGTCCGCGGCGGACCATTGAATCCCCGGGTGATCCAGCGCCAGATGCAGAAATTGCGCGGTTGGCTCGGCTTTCCCGACAGCGCCACACCGCATGCCTTGCGTCATAGCTTCGCAACGCATCTCTTGGCAGGAGGAGGCGATTTACGCTCGATTCAGGAATTGCTCGGACATGCGTCTCTGTCAACGACCCAGCGCTACACCGCCGTGGATACCGAAAAACTGTTGCGCGATTACAAAGCGACTCATCCCCGAGCGGGGTAAAATCATATCTTGCGCAATAAAATTGCGCCTAGTGTGACGACCATCATACCGCCAAGACCACATCTCAAGACATAGTAACGCCTGCATACCCAAGGCAACGTCCTATGTACTCGCTACTCGCCCCTTCGTGGAGCACTTACCGGCCGGAATCACCGCTGGCACTCTTCTTCATTTAGCGGGAACGCCCGGCAAAACGCCGGACCAGCAGCATTGCGCGGATGCGCGCTTCCCTGATCTGGCGCCCATATTTCGGATAGCGACGTTCAACCCAGGTCAGCTTCTCGCGAAACCAGGGCGATTCATATGACAGCAGCACCATGCCGATCGCCAGAAACAGAATCCCCTGCAGGATCGGAAGGAACAGTCCCAGCACGCCCAGAACCATGAATATCCAGCCAAGTCCTTGGATAATAAGCGAACGGGTGCGCCGTACCATGGCCATGACAGGAGCCTCGTACCGTCTATCAGATGTGGATCGACCGGCCGTCGACCGCGAGCGCAGCTTCCTTTACGGCTTCAGTCATCGTGGGATGACCGTGGCAGATGCGAGCCACATCTTCGGCGGAACCGCCAAACTCGATGACCGTTACGATTTCCTGAATCAGGTTTCCGGCATCCGCGCCAATAATGTGACAACCAAGCACAGCATCGGTCTCCGCGTCCGCCAGAATTTTGACAAAGCCATCCGTGTCTCCATTGCAGCGTGCGCGGCTGTTGGCCATGAAAGGAAACTTGCCGACCTTGTAGGCTTGCCCCGCCGCCTTCAGTTCTTCTTCGCTCCTTCCGACGGACGCAACTTCGGGCCAAGTATAAACGATTCCCGGAATCGCATCGTAGTCGATATGCCCCGACTGACCGGCCAAGATTTCGGCGACGACGACACCCTCGTCCTCGGCCTTGTGCGCTAGCATTGGACCTGGAATGCAATCGCCGATGGCGTATATACCCGGCACGTTAGTCTGGAACTGCGCATTGACCTGAATGACGCCCCGGCCGTCAGTCTCGACCCCGACCGCATCGAGGCCAAGCCCCTCCGTGTACGGCACACGGCCGATGGACAGCAGCACCACGTCTGCCTTGATGGTCTCGGCCTCGCCGCCCTCCGCGGGTTCTACCGTCAGGGTGACAACGCCCCGCGATTTCTTGGCGCCGGTGACCTTCGTCGAAAGGCGAAATTCGAAACCCTGTTTCTTCAGGATGCGCTGAAAATTTTTCGAAACCTCGCCGTCATTCGTTGGCAGGATGCGATCGAGGAATTCGACCACTGTCACCTTGGCACCGAACCGTGCCCAGACGGAGCCGAGCTCAAGACCGATCACGCCACCACCGATGACCACAAGGTGCTTTGGCACTTTCGAAAGAGAAAGCGCCCCAGTCGATGTGACGACCTGTTTTTCATCAACTTCGACACCGGGCAGCGGCGCGCTGTGAGAGCCGGTCGCGATGATAATGTTCTTGGTCTCGCACAACATCTTCCTCTTGCCTTGGGCGACCGTCACTTTGCCCGGGGCCTCGATCATCCCGGTGCCCTGCAGATAGTCGACCTTATTCTTCTTGAACAAGAATTCGATCCCCTGGGTGAGATCGCCGACAATATTCTCCTTATTCGACATCAACTTCTTCAGATTGAGCTTCACCCCGCCAACCTCGATCCCTCGACCGGCAAATTCATGCACAGCCTCGGCATAAAGGTGGGAATTGTGGAGAAGCGCTTTGGACGGGATACAGCCGACATTGAGACAGGTGCCGCCAAGGGCATCGCGCTTTTCGACACAGGCCACCTTCATGCCAAGTTGCGCGGCACGGATCGCCGCGACATAGCCACCCGGCCCAGCACCAATCACAATCAGGTCAAAGCTGGTTTCGCTCATTTCAGTTCCCCCATGTTCGCCATTCGCACCTGTTTCTGTACGGTGGCAACAATATCAGACGCCTAACAGCAGCCGGCGCGGATCCTCGACCATCTCCTTGATACGGGCCAGAAACGATACGGCCTCGCGACCGTCAATGATACGATGGTCATAA
>DJKK01000292.1 GCA_002434595.1 Alphaproteobacteria bacterium UBA6544
GATCTTCATGTCGCCCTTGTGCACCATGCAGGAACCGACAAAGCCGAGGTCGACCTTCTTCTCCGCGTTGTAGTGCGAGATCGGGCGGATCGTGTCGTGCGTATAGCGTTTCGAGGGATCGATGTTCTCGACATCCGGGTCCGCAATCATCGGCTCGTCGATCTTGTCCAGATCGATCACGACTTCGGCGAAATACTTCGCGTTGTCGTCCGGCGCCAGTGCCGGGTTTTCGCCCGATTTGATCTCGGCGATGCGTTTGTCCGCCTTGTCGATCAAGCCTTGAAGCATCTGGGCCTCGTTATCCATGCCCTTGTCGATCATGACTTGAATGCGGCTCTTAGAAATCTCGAGGGATTCGATAAGCGTGGCATCATCCGAAATGCAGATGGATGCTTTTGCCTTCATCTCCGCGGTCCAGTCCGTGAAGGTGAAGGCCTGGTCCGCCAGAAGCGTACCGATGTGGACTTCGATGATCCGTCCCTGGAACACGTTGTCGCCGAACTGCTCCAACATTTGCGCTTGCGTCGCATGGACCACGTCGCGGAAGTCCATGTGATCGCCCATCCGGCCTTTAAAAGTGACCTTGACGGATTCGGGAATGGGCATCGTCGCTTCGCCGGTCGCCAACGCGAGCGCCACCGTCCCGGAGTCGGCGCCGAACGCGACGCCCTTGGACATCCGGGTGTGGGAATCGCCGCCGATAATGATCGCCCAGTCATCGACCGTAATGTCATTCAGAACCTTATGAATGACGTCTGTCATGGGATGGTAACTTCCCTTCGGGTCCCGGCCGGTAACGAGGCCGAAATTGTTCATGAACTCCATGAGCTTCGGCGTATTCGCCTGGGCCTTTGAGTCCCAGACTGATGCTGTGTGGCATCCCGACTGGTAGGCGCCATCGACATCCGGTGACAGCACCGTCGCAGCCATGGCTTCCAGTTCTTGGACCGTCATCGGGCCGGTCGTGTCTTGTGACCCGACGATGTTCACCCGAACGCGCACGTCAGAGCCCGCGTGTAGGACGGTATCTTGCGCGACGCCGACGGCGTTCTTGTTGAAGATCTTCTCAACCGCGGTGAGGCCTTGCCCCCGATGCGAAAGTTCTTTCGACGGAGCGTAGGCGGATTTGAGCTCGGTCCCGAGTGCGTCGGCTGCAAACGTCTGCAGCTTCTTGCCGAAGACGACGGCGTAGGACCCACCAGCCTTGATGAACTCGACGCTCTGGGGCGAAAAGGACGAAGCGACGTCCATGAGTTCTTCCATGCCGTCCGCGCCGCACAGCTTTCCGTCTTTTGTTTTGATGGTCAAAACGGTGCCTGTGTCGACGGAGTATTTCTCCTCGAGAACGGGATTGCCGTCATTGTTGAGGATCGGATTACCGTCCTCGTCCATCACGCGACCCCAGTTCTTCAGGTCGATACCAATACCGCCGGTCACACCCAATGCGGTCATAAAGATCGGCGATATCCCGTTCGTGCCCGCAACGATCGGGGCGTTGTTGACGAAGGGGATGTAGGGGCTGGTTTCCTTACCAGTCCAGAGGGCGACGTTGTTGACGCCCGACATTCGGGAGGAGCCGACACCCATCGTGCCTTTCTCGGAGATCAACATGACCCGCTTGTCCGGATGCCGCTCCTGCAGTTCGCGGATTTCGGCCTGTGCCTCCTCGGAGACGAAGCTTTTGCCGTGCAGTTCCCGGTCTGCCCTCGAATGCGCCTGGTTGCCAGGCGACATCAGGTCGGTCGAAATGTCACCCTCCGCGGCGACATAGGTGACGACTTTAATTTCGTCGTCGATGTCCGGCAGTTTGGTAAAGAACTCGGCCTTCGCATAACTTTCGATAATGTCCCTGGCGACGGCATTCCCGGCGCGATACGCCTCCGCCAGCCGATCCGTATCGGCTGCGTACAAATAGACCTGTGTCTTCAGGACGTCGGCCGCCTGTCCCGCGATTGCGGCATCATCACCAAGAGCTAAATCCATCAGCACTTCGATCGAGGGACCGCCTTTCATATGCGACAGCAACTCGAAGGCAAAGGTCGGCGTGATTTCCGCCACTTCGACGTCTCGGAGAATGATCCGTTTCAGGAACTTTGCCCTTACGCCGGCGGCACTCGTGGTGCCGGGAAGTGTGTTGTATATGAGAAACTTAACGGAATCTCCGCGGTGTTCGTGATTGACATCTAATACCTGCGCGATGATCTCTTCAACGAGATTACCATCTTCTATGGGCTTGGGGTGCAACCCCTGGACTTTTCGCTCTTCGATTTCGTTCAGATACTCTGTATACAAGCTCATAGCCGTTGACATCCATCAGTGTTGCTCGTGGCCTGGATGCCGCTGTCAAAATTTCCGGCGATCCGGCGGAAAACCCATTGAGTCATGACATAATTCAGCCAGGAATGGCTTGCAAGGTGATTTAAATTCGTTGATTTGACGGGGTTTATAACCATGCCGGGATAGAAGCTTATACGCGGGAGGGGTCGTTCCCTTTCGGTGGCGCTCCCGCAGAAAATGGGAAGCCCTTTTTGCTGGGGAAGGTGGAGTTGACTGCGATCGCGGCTCAGCCGACGACCGCGCCAGAATTAGACACTTTGTTAACTATTCCGTGACAAATTCAGCGTCGAGAGAAGCGCGCCCAAAAGCTTCGAAGCTTCCAGAAGGTATAATTTGACAAGGAGAATGATAAACCTTTACCGAAACCTTGGGCAGCCTTATCCGTTGCTGCGGTGGTTTGGTCGGTACCGGCAGCTTTGGCGGCTGATGATTTGACCCCGCTGAACTTCTTCACCAAAAATTATGCGCCGTTTAACTATGTTGAGGACAATGAGCTGCGGGGAATTCCGGCGGAATTGCTCGGCAAGATCTTTCGGCAGACCAAATCCGCCAAGACCTTGAAGGATGTCAAACTTGTGCCGTGGGCCCGCGGCTATAAGTTTGCCCAGCACAAGAAGGACACGGTGCTGTTTTCTTCAACCCCGACGAAAGCCGGGGAGAAGCTGTTCAAATGGGTCGGCCCGATCACATTGACGGTAATTTCACTCATCGCGAAACAGGGTGGCGCCTAGACCGTGACCTCGGCCAAGGATCTGGAAGGTTACACAATCGGTACTGTCCGAGGCGACGTTGGCGAACTTCTCCTTCGGGAGATGGGTGTCGAATGGAAAATATCTATCGGTAGGACAATCCCAAAACCGCGGCAAAAATGCTGATCGGCGGACGGATCGATCTTTGGGCTCATGAACAGCGGGTCGCCAAGTGAAACCTTAAAACGAACGGGCAGATTATAAATGACTTTGAAGTTTTGAAGGTACTCGCTGAATCGCAGCTCTATTTCGCTGCTCAGAAAGATACGGACGATCGTCTCGTCGATATCCTGCAATCGGCGCTGGATCAGGTCCGGGCCGCCGATTGAGGATGCGCTTCGCGACGGGTGGGTCGTGCTTATGTGCCGGCTGGCGGCAGGCCTAACATAAGGTCACGCACTTCTCTGTCGCTTGCCTCGAATCGCTGGATGACCTCCCGGCAATAGGGATTGAAACGGAAAACGTCTTCGAAGAGGCGGGTGTCGTGACGAACAGAGTCCACGGCATCCATAAGCGATCCAAAGGACACCGTATTGATGTCGGATCGTTTGAAGCCGCCGCGAGCCACAATCTGACCGACATAGTGGGTGAGGAACAATGTCTCC
>DJKK01000277.1:0-1185 GCA_002434595.1 Alphaproteobacteria bacterium UBA6544
GCGCCTGTTTACCGAATTGCCGCTTGATGAAATCGCCCGGCTCGAGCGCCTTGAAAATTCAGAGATCAACGAAGCGAAAATCATACTGGCCAACGAAGCGACGACGATGTGCCACGGTACGGCTGCTGCAAAAGCGGCAGCAGAAACGGCACGCCAGACATTCCAGGAAGGCGGCGCCGGCAAGGACCTTCCGCGAATTGACGTAACGCGCGCGCGCCTCTTGGACGGCGTCCCACTCTACGAGCTACTTCGCGAGACAGGTCTTGCGAAGAGCAACGGAGAGGCCCGCCGACTTATCAAGGGAGGCGGCGGTCGCGTGAACGATTCAGTCGTGAACGAGGAACTTGCTGCAATAACACTATCGGATGTTAACGACGAAGGTATTATCAAATTATCTGCAGGACGGAAGCGACACGTCATCTTAATTCCGTCGTGACGGACCTATTGTGAGTTCGGCTCGCGCACATTTTCTCCATCAGCGCCGATCACATCAAACAGATTACGCAGAAATCCGGGCGCTAACGCGGACAATGGATTCACTGCAATCGCAGGATCGTCCAATCGCCCCGACACGCCATATGAGGCCGCAAACAGACCCTCGTCCTTGCCCCCAGTCAGTATCGGTCCGAGTATCGGAATTTGCCCCAGAACTCGGTTGACCGTATAGGCCGGAACAACGGTCCCCTTGAAGTCGACTTCGTCATCTTCGAGGTCGAGCGCGCCTTCCAGAGTAATTCCGATGGAAGAGCCATATGCCCGCGACTCTTTGATTTGTAGAATTGCATCGCGATACGAATATTTTCCATCGAAGGATACAAAGTCGAGACCACGCTTCAGGGCATCGAAAATACCGGTCAGCGACGCGACCTGAAGCAGACGCGCCAAGGCGGGCGCGTTTGATATTTTGTAGCCCTCAAGTTTGAACAAGCCCGTCAAAGGCTCTGAAGCGTCTTCACGCTTGCCTTCAATCAACAACGTTCCGCCTTCAAGTTTGCCACTCCATCCAAGAGCGACCAACGATTGGCCCGCATCATCGCTTCGCACGCGCAATGAATGCCCGGCCCCATCAGGCGTATAACTCGCGCGAAGATGCTTGCCGTTCGGCAATCTAGCATAGAACACCAGAAAATCGACATCGCTACCGGCACTCCTCGCCTGTACTTCGGTGATGCCGAACCGACTCTC
>DJKK01000277.1:1468-6333 GCA_002434595.1 Alphaproteobacteria bacterium UBA6544
TACCGGCGCTCCGCGCCTGTACTTCGGTGAGGCCGAACCGGCTCTCGGAGCCGGATCGGACAGAATTAAATTTCGCATCAATCACGACAGATGGGGAGGCGCTTTCAGAGCTCGCTTCGGCCTCCCGCGGCTCCTCACCGGTTCCGAAAAGGATAGGCTCAAGGTCGAGTGATCCTCCATCAATCCGGGCAAGGTATCCGCCATCGGGCCTTCGGATCAGAGCGCCACGCAAATCGGTCCTCTCCACTTTAAACTTTGTAAATTCCGCCGTCCAAGCATGGCCCTCGAAATCGACCTGACCGGCGATCTCCAAACCTGGCGCATTCACGGTGAAGTTTTCAATATTGAGAGTACCGTCAGTTGCCAATAACAAACCCAGCCGGAAATTACCGGGCTTTCCTAGCGGCTTGAGCCAGCCAATTTGGGGGATCGAGAGAACTGTCTGACCAAGATCTCCAGAGGCCAGTACCTCGCTGCGACCGTCGCCAAACCGGGTCAGGATCACGTTCGTTTCAACGTCGCCAATCAGTACCGGAATATCCGGTAAGCCCAGACTTTCGAATGCAGTCGAATTGACGTTACCGCTGAGAATGTGACGGCTGCGGACCCCTTCGCCTTCTGCAAAGGTCTCGTGCCAGTCCAAAGTTAGAGGCACGCCATTAAGCATGACCTGACCCGCAACCTTGATTTTGTTATTTGCCAGTTTCAATTCGAGATCTGAGTTCTCCAGCACGAAGCCGAACGGCCCCGGATTCATGCCTACGCCGCGCATATTTGCGGACGACGACACTTTCACTTCAGAGAGACCGACATCTTTACGCAATGGGAAACTAAAGGCGAGACGCGTCGCCATTTCACCCTCGACGGCGGTTGGGTCGATGCCAACGTCCCCAACAAGGCCGAGGGGTTCGCGATTCGCGAGAACGAGCGCAGTCGATAAGGGTCCACGCAAAACAAGATCTATTGCGATCTTCTCGGCCTCGGTATCGAGCCGTGTCATGTTGATGACACCATGATCGAGATCAAGATCTAGTACTTTTCCGCGTGCTACACTGAGATCAAACCGATCAAGGGTGAAGGTTGCGCTACCGCCAACTCCGGTCGCTTTCGGAAAAGGATTGAAGTAATCAACAACAAGGTTCTCATACTTCAGGGAACCTGACATTGAACGTATTTGAGGTTCCGTCGGAAACGCAATCGGCACATCCAGAATGAGCGCAAGGTCACCTCTCTCTAGCTGACCGCCACGTATATTGGTTGTCACCCAAGCGTGAGCCGATGAACCAAGCTTTTCTGGCCAATATTGCGCCAAGTCGGACATCTGCAGACCGCTCACCTTCGCATCGAGACGCGCCCGAAGATTATCTCCCCGCCGTGAGGCGAAAACACTCAACTCAAGTTGAGGCTGGCCGAAATCGATTTTCGCCTCAGTAATGTTTACAGTATCAAACGCGTTTCGCACGTCACCCGCAAACTTGATACGTTCGAACTCAAGCGGCCTCGGCAATTCATGGGGTAGAGCCAACGTCCCGGCACCTGTCTTTGCCTCGAACTCCAGATGCCGAATTTCGCCGAGAGAACCGAGACGACCCGCTGCCCGCGCATCAATCAATGTATCGAAAGTCGCCATACCCGCAAATTGCGGGGCGAGCATTGAAAGCGCACTCGACCGTATGCCAGAGAGATTGACAGTCATGTCGAGTTCGCGCGTTGCATCGACGATGACATTGCCTGCAATAGTCCCACCCATCCCCTTCAGATCGAACGCGACTGAATTCACGGTTCCGGACAATTGAGCAAGAACCCGGAATTGGCCGGAAAACGGTTGATCGACTTTCGGTAAGCTACGCATCGCGATAAAGCGACCGGTAACATCGGAAGGGATCAGTTCATTAAATTCAACGCCAATATCGACTACCGGCCGTTCAGAGGAAAAGAGAGCATGGGCCCTGAGTTCAGTTGAACGCTCCCCAAAATCGAGGGCCACGGACGCAACCGCCTCCAAGCCATCCGCACCTCTCAACAACTCGATATCGCTATCGGCTGAATGCCAAACCGCGTTATTTGCGCGATCTTGATAACGGATATCCACATTGGAGAAACGGATTACATCGAGATATCCGAACGACGATTGAGGATTTCCCGGTTTGGACAGGAGCGCGAAATAAGTCGGAATGGTTTGGGCGAATTCTACGTCCGCGGTCGGTTCTGCATCGGAGAAGAAACCCAGCACAAACTCACCGTCTGTCCCGCGTTCTAACGTCGCATTTAGTCCCTCGACCTCAAGACGCTTCGGCGCGAGAAGACCGTCAAAGAGAGCCGTAACCGAAAAACCGACGGAAACCTCAGGCAGCGTTGCGAGTATCTTGCCGCCGCTTCCCAAAATCGTCGCGTTGTTCACTCGTACATCAAACGCATGGTCCCAACCAGCCCACACCAATGCCACATCTTGGACCTTCACTTCGATCCCAGAATCTTCGAGACTTGCCGCACGCTCGACATAGGCTGTCGCAAAATCGAGCGGAAGCGGCCCTATACTCAACCGCCACCACAAAATTGCAAAGGCAAGCACGGCAACGCCAAATAATCCGGCGACCAATTCGATAGCAATAATAAGAAAGCGTCTGATCACGTCTTTGAATTTTCCCGTTGAACGGACATTATCATAACGACTGTCTCCGATATTCATAACTCTTTGAAGGCACATCCGGTACCAAATGCTCTTTTCCTTCGATGAATCCGCTCTGCCTAGCGCCGCACACCCAGATCATGCAGAGCGCACGATCGAGCGTTGGATGGCGAACTCATCTGAGAGTGAGTACTGCGTCGCCGTTTCCGAAGACCCAGCTGGCCGCAAGCTATTGCACGCGATTGCCGGCAATAGCCCATTCCTCGCCCAATGCCTGCAGCGCGACGCCGCTTTCGCTTGTCGTTTGCTCAGAGAAGGACCGGACAAGACATTCGCCAATATTCTAACAAATCTCCATGGTGTAATCGATACAGAGACAGACAAAGGGAAACTGATGTCTGCTCTTCGAGTGTCAAAACGGAATGTCGCCCTCACAATCGCTGTCGGCGACATTTCGGAAGTTTGGGACGTTAATGCGGTCATGGATGCTTTGAGCACTTATGCCGACGAATCTATTGCCGTAGCGACGCGTCACGTCCTCCGCCAGCACGCAAAAGCGGGCAGGCTCTCTATTCCTTACAACGACGCGCCCGAGACGGGCAGCGGGTACGTCATTCTAGGTCTCGGAAAGCTGGGCGCGCGCGAGCTCAACTACTCCAGCGACGTCGACCTGATAGTCCTCTACGATCCTGAACGCGCCGCGTTCGAGGAAAAGGAGGTCCTCGGCCCCGCTTTTGTCCGGGCGACACAAGATCTTGTTAAAATTTTGGAGGAGCGCACCGCCGACGGCTACGTGCATAGAACTGATCTGCGCCTGCGACCGGACCCCGGAACCACCCCAATTGCAATTTCCACAATTGCAGCCGAGACCTATTACGAAAGTGTCGGCCAGAATTGGGAGCGTATGGCAATGATCCGCGCGCGTCCGGTGGCGGGCGACAAAGAACTCGGTGAAGAGTTTCTTCACCACCTACGCCCCTTTATTTGGCGCAAGAATTTGGACTTCGCAAACATTCGAGACATCCACTCGGTAAAACGCCAAATAAACGCCCACCGAGGAAGCGGCGTAATTGCAATGAATGGTCACAACATCAAACTGGGCCGCGGCGGTATCCGAGAAATCGAATTTTTCGCCCAGACCCAGCAGCTAATTTGGGGAGGCCGGAGCCCGAAGTTGCGCGGGCGCGAACTCTCCGGCGTCCTACAGGCGCTCGTGGCACACGGACGGATCGACCACTCAACGGCCATCGAGCTCCAACATGCTTATGGTTTCTTGCGACGTATCGAACATCGTCTGCAGATGGTCGACGACAAGCAAACACACGAACTGCCCAAGAGTGACGAGAAGATCAAGGAGATCGCCATCTTCTCAGGTTTCGACGGAACCGACGCCTTTAGAGATGCGCTGATGTCCCAACTAGAGATTGTCGAACAACATTATGCCAACCTGTTCGAAGGCTCCGAGGACCTTGGCGGCGAAGGGTCACTCGTATTCACCGGAAACGAGCTGCACCCAGATACTGAGGCCACACTCACGCGCATGGGCTATGCCGAGCCCGGGAAAATTTTCAACGTCGTCCGTATCTGGCACCACGGGCGCTATCGCTCCACTCGCAGCGAACGTTCTCGCCAGATGCTCACAGAGTTGATGCCCCGCTTGCTGGAAGCGCTCGCCGGCACGGCAAACCCGGATTTTGCCTTTTCAAAATTCGACGAATTTCTCGGCCGGCTGCCAGCTGGTATTCAACTCCTTTCGTTGTTGCATGCCAATCCGAAACTTCTCGGCCTTGTCGCAATGGTGATGGGCAACGCACCGTTGTTGGCCGACTGGTTGAGCAGAAATTCAAATCTTCTGGACTATGTCCTATCCGACGAATTCGACCGACCGATAGAAGACAGTGAAGCCATGGCGATCGATTTGGAACAGGCGCTTGGCGAAGCGGATCATTTTGAAAACGTCCTCGACATTACCCGGCGCTGGACCAACGATCACAAATTCCGCATTGGCATTCAGGTACTGCGGGGCAACACGGATGGCATCGCCGCGGGACCAGCTCTCACCGCCGTCGCCGAAACAGTGATCCGTGTTCTTTGTCCCTATGTCGAGGAGGAGTTCGCCACACGGCATGGACGAATTGAGGGTTCCGGTATGTGCGCCATTGCATATGGCAAACTGGGCGGCCGGGAGTTGATGCACGGCTCCGACCTAGATCTCGTCTTTGTTTATGACCATCCG
>DJKK01000063.1 GCA_002434595.1 Alphaproteobacteria bacterium UBA6544
ACGCCACACGCGATGCGCTTGGATTTTCTCGAACCCGTTGCCGTGCTTGTCAAAGGAGTAGCGGATCGCATGCGGGCTATTCCAGAACCTCGACATTCTTGTCATTCAGCGCCTGCTCATAGCGCGAGAATAGTGGCGAGATCTCCGCGATCAGTTCCGGTCTGTTCGCTTTCATCGCTATGCACCCGCCGCTTGGTTGAAATCGTCAATCAAATTGTCCCAATCTGGCACGCTATTCATCAGGCTATCCCAGAAGTCCGGGTCCCGCCTTGCGTTGAAATCCGCGAGCGGCACCCCCTGCTGCTCTACCCAGGTATAATATCCAAGGTTGAAGATCGCCTCGCGTTCCGGACGAGTCAGTTCTTTCATATAGCCAGTACCAGCGCCGAGCAGGTAGCGACCGAAGACTTCGGCGGCGGCCTCGTTGTCGAACTGGCCGTCGTAGGTGTTACGTTGTGCCTTTTGAAGTTCGCTCTCGTATAGCTCGGCGCCGTCGGTCGCAACTGTTAGTACCGCATCTTCGGGACCAAGGTCGCAATACTTGGCGTACTTAATGGCTCCAAGCATGTTGGCGATGGAAGACAGGCCGAGATCGGCGAGCCCACCAAGTGCTTCCTGACCGAGGCCCGTTCGGCGCGCTAGATAATCGCGGCCCACGGAGGTGTTGAACAACAGGTTGAGGGCATCGGAAGCCGCATGCGAGATGGCGATGATGAAATCTGTGTTGAGTGCGTTGTGGATATACGGCACATGTTTGTCGCCAATCCCTTGGATATTGTGCTCGCCATATCCGTTCATCAGCAGTGTCGGGCATTCTAGCGCCTCAATGGCGCAAATGTCGGTACCCAATGTGGCTTTCAGGTGATCTCCTGTTGCCAGGGTGCCAGCTGACCCCGTCGCCGAGACGAATGCGCGTGCACGCAGCGGTGTCTCGCTGGAAACCGCTTGAAAAACGCGTTCTAGGGCAGGGCCCGTCACTGCCCGATGGATGATGTAATTTCCGAACTCGTTGAACTGATTGAGAATGACGTTATCCGGATTTTCGGCGAGCGCATGACAGGCGTCGTAAATTTCCTTGACGTTGCTTTCCGTGCCGGGTGTGCGAACGATATCCTCCGGTTCGCCGACCCAACGTTCCAACCATAGGAAACGTTCCTGACTCATGCCTTCGGGGAGCACGGCGACACCGCGGCAGCCGAGGATACGAGAAATCGCGACGCCGCCGCGACAGTAGTTTCCTGTCGATGGCCAAATCGCCCGGTGTCGGGTCGGGTCGAACTGGCCTGTGACGAGCCGTGGCACTAGGCAACCATAGGCGGCAAGCACCTTATGCGCCCTAATCATGGGAAACCGGTTGCCGATGGCAACGATGATCTTCGCGTTGACGCCCGTCAACTCTGAGGGGAGGACGATATGCGCCGGTACATCCGACAGCGATCGTCTGTCCTCTGCGTTGTGCCAATGGACGCGGTAAAGATTTGCAGGATCTGGTGCGTCGGGGTCGACGTTGTAAACCGAAGCTTCGGGTTGTGCCCAGGCTGCCAAGGGGTTTGCAAGTTCCGTGAGGCGCGGTAGGCGTACTCCGGATTTGCCGATGTGGTTTACGGCGCGCTGGCGGATTTTTTCGTCGACGACTTGCCGCGCAAGAGTTTTTGACATGACGCTGCTCCAGTCGTGTGCCTAACCGGGTTGTCGCACTGTGGGACACGGTCTGACAAGCGTATGGGATATCTCCCTACGGCCGGCTCCGCTTAAAGAGTGGTCGACCCTCCTTGGAGCGTGCTCGGCGTCGGCCCCCGGGCGGATCAGTAAGCGCTAACGCCGTGGCGGTACGGCCGTGAACGGCTGAAGGATGGCATTAAGAGTATCCTCCTAAACACGTATCGTTAATAAAATTATCCGTTAAAAAAGAGCCAGCACAATTTCCGGCGCAAAGCATTGACCGCCGATTTCTATCTGGCATGGCAATCGGGTCGTTAGACGGAATGATCGGCCCTTGATACTGGATTCGAGATGTCTGCGGGTTATGTTGGGGGTATTCAGCACAATAACGCATTGGTGGGAGTAAACCGTGGCCCTATCGCAAGCCGAAGACTTTCGAATGGAAAGTGAGGTGCTGCACGGCCTCCTTGAACCGCTCGATGATACCGACTTCGAACGGCCGACTTTATTCAAGGATTGGACGATCAATGACATCCTCCGTCATCTCCACCACGGGAATATTCTCGCGGACCTATCGCTTAATGATGAAGCCGCGTTTCATGAAACCTATGCGGAAATTAAGGCTCTGCGGGATGGCGGCATGGATTTCCCGGAGGCGACTGTGCAGGTACTGGATGGGCTCGGTGGGAAGGACTTGCTTTCGACATGGCGCGAATTTTATGGCGCTATGAGCGGACGTTTCGCCGCGGCCGATCCAAAGAAAAGGGTGAAGTGGGTTGGGCCAGACATGAGCGTACGATCGAGCATTACCGCGAGATTAATGGAGACCTGGTCGCACGGGCAGGCTGCCTTCGACCTTTTCGGTATCGAACGCCAGGATACGGACAGGATCAAGAATGTCGCGGTCCTCGGTATGAACACCTTCGGATGGACGTTCGTCAACCGGGGCGAAGAAGTTCCGAGCCCGGCACCGTATGTCCGACTTAACGCCCCGTCCGGCGTGGTCTGGGAGTGGCACGAACCATCCGATGAACAACGGATTGAGGGCTCTGCAGTTGAATTTTGCCAGGTCGTAACGCAAACACGAAATATAGGAGACACCGCACTCTCTGTAGCCGGCGACATCTCAAACCAATGGATGAGCGTGGCACAGTGTTTTGCCGGCCCGCCGCGCACGCCGCCCGCCACTGGCACTCGGCGAAAATACGGCGCGTAAACTGGAGACGGGTTGGAATGGACCTGTTCATCTGCGGCGAATGGGCGTTTCCATGTTGAGATCGGATGGATATTGATCACTTACGTCCGTTGTGAAACGTCCCAGGGTGCCACGAAGTATTGAAATGGCTGAAGCAGTATCGAGCGATTTAAAGGGTGAGGGCGCGTCCAGCGATGAGCGTTGGGCGCTTGGTCTGATCAGTTCGGGACACTTCCTCAGCCACTTTTATGGTCTTGCGCTGCCGCCGCTGTTCCCCTTGCTTAAAGTGGAGTTTGGCGTTTCATATCTCGAACTTGGTCTTGCGATGACCGCCTACGGTCTGCTGGGTGGAATTGTCCAAGCGCCAGTCGGGTTTCTCGTTGATCGGCTCGGGCCGAGCCGCGTGTTGCTGGTTGGCCTCGCCCTAATTTCGGGCTCGATTTTGCTGATGGGCTTCGTGCCTTCGTATTGGATGTTGATGGTTCTGGCGGTGTTCGCCGGTCTCGGGAACAGCGTCTTCCATCCTGCCGATTACGCAATTCTGGCCGGTTCGGTCGGTGAGAAGCGGCTTGGCCGCGCATACTCAATGCACACGTTCTCGGGTTTTCTCGGTGGCGCGTGCGCACCGGTTGGCATGTTAGCCCTCGCGGCCTACTCCGACTGGCGTATGGCGATGATCGTTGCCGGCGCGGTGGGACTTGTCACGCTCGTCGTGATGGCATTCCGACGGGAGGTGCTTGTTGGAGAAGGCGGTAGCGAGTCAGAAAGCGCACCGGCCGCAAGCGGCGGGATCGCCCTTCTCCTCACGCCGCCCGTCCTCTTGTTCCTTGCTTTCTTTACGCTCTATGGGATGGCCAGCGGCGGTCTCCTAGCCTTTACGGTCAGCGGCTTGATCAATTTGCATGGTGTGGCACTGGAGACGGCGAATACCGCGCTCACTGGGCATTTGTTTGGTGTTGTCGGCGGTATCCTGCTTGCCGGGGTCATCGCCGACCGTTTTCCGAAACATATGATAACGGCGGCCGGCGCGCTCATCCTCGCTGCCATTGCATCTGCATTGCCGGTCCTCGGCGCACCGCCGGCCATCGTCCTGATTGCAATCATGACAATGGCGGGTGTCGGCCTTGGTGCGGTTTTGCCGCCGCGTGACTTGATGCTGAAAGCGCTGACACCGGCGGGCCAGACCGGCAAGGTATTTGGGTTTGTATTTGTAGGATACTCTCTGGGCGTCAGTGTATCCCCGCTGCTGCTCGGCGCCTTCCTCGATGCCGGCATGCCGACGCTGGTGTTCCTCGGCTCTGCTGGGTTTGCGGCGCTATCATTGATTGCGATTTACGCGGCCTACGTGTCGTCG
>DJKK01000064.1 GCA_002434595.1 Alphaproteobacteria bacterium UBA6544
GAATATCCCTTTCCGTGTCCCTGGCCAGAACAAGATTGCCGCTGTTCGTGTTGCGGGCGCGGCACGGAAAATTACTGGACGTCACGTCCACACGGAGACGGCTGCCGATTCCAACGGTATGATGGAGATGCCCGAGCGGTATAGACACATCGACGGAATTGCGCGCCTGAGACCAGCGCACGCAGGTGGCCCGTACTGAGATTGAGCCCTCGCTCGAGTGGGCCGACATTTGTCTCGCTCATGTAATTCTCATTAATACAATATGTGCATTAATTTCACGTATCGGATATTAATTTCAGTAAGTTTTCGACCAGTGAATAATCCTTTTACGCATACCGGAAAGTTGGAGACATACGACATGAGCTTGGCATCAAAACGCTACGAGGTAGAAGACATCCTCGCTGCTCAGGAGTTCTATCACAGCCGCAAATGGACGGACGGCCTGCCGGTTGTTCCGCCAACGTCAGACGCGGTGCAAGCCTGCCTCGACTGGGCAATGTTACCGGCCGAACATTTAATTGGAATAGAACCCGTTCGGGAACGCGTTATCACGGCGGAGAAACTCGCAATAAATGCAGTCATGGCCGGATGCCTCCCAATGCATTTCCCCCTCGTTGTGGCTACCGTCACCGCGATGCTCCAGGAGCCCTTCCTTGTGCACGGCGCTACCGCAAGTACCGGCGGATGCGCTGTCTTCGTTGTAATCAATGGCCCGGTGCGTCAAGAAGTCGGGATGAGC
The DNA here is from genome assembly GCA_002434595.1 of Alphaproteobacteria bacterium UBA6544. Classification (GTDB taxonomy): domain Bacteria; phylum Pseudomonadota; class Alphaproteobacteria; order UBA8366; family UBA8366; genus UBA6544. The sequence continues at coordinate 740 of DJKK01000064.1, forward strand.
GGTTCATTCAATGCACTCGGATCCAGTGATCGCGCGACAACGGTGATCGGCCGCACAGTCCGCCTCGTCCTCTGCAACCTTTTGGATGTCCGTCCCGGCGAGATCGATCGTTCGACGCTTGGCCATCCTGGCAAGCTCAGCTACTGCATTGCGGAAGATGAAGAAGATTGTCCGTGGCAATCCCTGTCGGAAGATCGCGGTATTCCGCGAGACGCCTCCGCGGTAACCGTTATGGCCGCTGGCGCGCCGCGGCAACTGATGAATGAATGGACGACAAAGCCCGAGGAAATCCTTGATACGTTCTGTGCGGAAATAAAGGCGAATCTGCGCCATTATTCGATATACCCCGGAAACTATGCCATTGTGATTCCACCGCAACTGCGACAGCATTTCAAGGATGCGGGCTGGTCGCGTCGGGATATCCAGGAATACGTGTTCGAGAAAGCACGTATCCTCAGACGCGAATGGGCAGACGTTGGCAAGGGTAATGTTGTCGGCGGCCGAGGCGATCAAGAGTATCCCGCCCTGCCCGATCCGGAGCACCTTCTTGTAATTGCGGCCGGTGGACCTGCCGGTGGGTTCGGTGCGGTAATCCCACCTTGGCTCGGCCATAAGAGCAAAGCCGTCACTGTTGCGGTCGGCGCCTGTCTAGATTGCGAACCAATTGCAGACTAGATTAATTTTTAGCGATAAAGAGGAAATCGAATGAGCCTTGAAATCTTAGATCCCACCCACGAAGGAGACAGCGGGAGTTTCGCACTCGCGTCCCGTCTCTCTGTGCTCGAAGGCACCACCGTGGGCATCATCTCGAACGGAAAGAAGAACACGATCCCGTTCTTCGATTCTTTCGAAGACGAATTGAAGAAAACATATGGCGTGGCCGAAGTTGTACGCACGATCAAGTCCAATTACAGCGCACCGGCAGATGCTCACCTCGTCGAGGAAGCGGAGAACTGGGACGCTGTTGTTGCCGGTATCGGCGACTGAGGCAGTTGCTCGTCGTGCAGTTTGCATGACGCAGTGATTGGCGAAAAAATCGGCAAGCCCTCCGTTGGCATCATGACGACGCAGTTCGTCAGCGCCGCGGAGCTGATGGCTAAAGTACTCGGCGCCGACGGATATCCGTTCGTTGTGATCGACCATCCGATCAGCAGCGCATCGGGTGAAACACTTGACGCATGGGCACGTCAGGCCGCCCGCGAAAGCATGGACCTCCTCATCGGGGCCAATCACTAATCCGATGACGGAAACTGCTAATCAAGGGGGTCCGCTTGCCGGCTACAAGATCATTGAGATCGCCGGCATCGGGCCCGGTCCCCTGTGTTCTTCTCTCCTCGCGGATCTTGGCGCGGACATCGTGCGCATCGACCGTAAGGCACCGACAGGCCTCGGCTTCGAGTATGCAGGCCCGAAAGCGGATATCCGCCGCCGCGGCAGACCGTCGGTCGCGGTAGATCTAAAACACCCACAAGGCGTGGAGACGGTGTTGCGCATGATCGAAAACGCAGACGCGCTGATCGACCCCATGCGGCCCAGTGTCATGGAGCGGCTTGGTCTCGGACCCGATGTCTGTATGGCGCGCAACCCGCGCCTCATTTACGGGCGGATGACGGGTTGGGGTCAAAGCGGCCCGCTCGCCGAGGTCGCGGGACATGACATCAACTACATTTCGCTTTCCGGTGTCCTGCATGCCATTGGCACCAAGGAGCGCCCGGTCCCGCCCCTTAATGTGATCGGCGATATGGGCGGCGGCGCCATGTTTCTGGCACTCGGCCTGCTCGCCGGTATTCTGGAAGCAAAGAACTCAGGTAAGGGCCAGGTTGTTGATATAGCGATGACGGAAGGCTCTGCCTATCTTGCGATGGCGTGCTTCGGCCTCGCTTCTTCCGGTCATTGGAAGGATGAGCGCGAAAGCAACCCACTCGACGGCGGCGCTCCTTTCTGGCGGTGCTATGAAACGAAGGATGGCAAGCATATCTCGCTCGGCTGCGTTGAGGAGAAGTTTTATAACTTGTTGATGGAGACGCTGGATATCGATCCCGCCAGCTTGCCGCCTCAACTGGAACCCGAGAGTTGGCCCGAGATCATTGAACTCTTGGACGGCAAATTCAAAGAAAAGACCCGTGACGAATGGTGCGAGATCATGGAGGGCACCGACATATGCTTTGCACCCGTGCTGAGTTTCAGCGAGGCGCCGCATCATCCACACAACAAGGCGCGCGGCAGTTTCGTCGAGGTAGACGGCATCATGCAACCTGGACCCGCACCCCGCTTCAGTCGGACGCCCGGCAGCGTCAAGTTCGGCCCGCCAGAGTTTGGCGCACAGACTGATCAGGTGCTGTCCGATTGGGGGTTCTCAGAAACGGAAATATCGGACCTCAAGGACATAAAGGCCGTCGGACGCTACGAATGACGGTGCCAATCATCAGACTGTCATTCCGGACGTGAGGGCGATCCGGAATTATTGACTGAGCACGGGATTCGAACGGAAATCTCCACAGTCACGCTCAGGCAATATTTCCGAGTTACCGCACGGCGTTCCCCGGAACGACAAAAGCCCAGGAAGCAGTAATAATGACTCCTATCCTCGACGGCATCCGAGTCCTCGACCTTTCCCAGTATCTTGCCGGCCCGCACTGCACCCTACTGCTCTCCGGCATGGGCGCGGAGGTGATCCGGATCGATAATCCGTCAACCGGCGATACGCTCTCTGCCGCACCCGTCTTCTACGGCGAGGACGGACCGACCATACAGAAGCGCAACGAGAGCGATATCGGGATTGCGTTCCTCAAACGCTCACGCGGCAAGAAATCGATTACGCTCGACCTCAAGTCGGATGAAGGACGTAACCTCTTTCATCGCCTTGTCGATAAAAGCGATGTCGTCGTCGAGAATTTCAGCGTCGGCGTAACAGAGCGCCTCGGTATCGATTGGCCGTCGCTAAGCATGATCAAGCCCCGTCTGATCTATTGTTCGATAACAGGGTACGGCGCGACCGGTCCCGACGCGAAGCGCCGCGCCTACGACCTGACGACTCAAGCCATGTCAGGTCTGATGAGCGTCACGGGGCAACCCGGCAACCCGCCAACGAAGGCGGGGACACCACTTGCCGACACAGTCTCAGCCGGGTTCGCGTTCTCCGGCATCCTCGGCGCCCTGTTCCACCGGGAGCGAACTGGCGAAGGTCAGCTCGTCGATGTCTCGATGACGGACGTCTTGTTCTCACTGATCTTCGACGAGGCGCTCGATGTCTACGAGCGGCTGGGCATGCCGTTCCGGCAAGGCAACCGGATCATGCGGTTCTCGCCCTTCAATGCCTATCCGACAGAAGACGGCTGGGTCGTTATCGGGATCGGCCATGACGCAATGTGGCGGGCCCTCTGCACACTGATCGAGCGCGAGGATCTGGCACAGGACCCGAATTGGGGCCGGATGGACTGGCGCGTCGAACACAATGCGCAGGTCGATGAGATGCTTTCAGAGTGGACCAGAGACCGGCCGACAGAACCCGCCGTAGCCGCCCTGGAGAGTGCGGGAATCGTTGCCAGCCCGGTACAGGACATCGATGACCTGCTCGCTTGGCCGCATTTAAAGGAACGCGGAATGATCGATACAGTCGAACACCCGACGCTTGGTCCTCTTAAGGATCTAAAAGCAGCCGGCTTCCCGTTGAAATTCGGCGCGGCTACGAGCGGATACGGCGGCGCTCCCGCGTTCTGCGGCGCTCACAATTCAGAGATATTGGGAAATCTTCTCGGCCTCAAAGCGAATGAAATCGCCAGTCTCGCCGAGCGCGGAATCATTTAGCCCACAGGGTCAATGTGCCGGCCCGGCGTTAAAGGTTTCGTCGAAGCTGTTCATCGCGACGGCAACCAATCGACTGCGGCGGACCGGATCGCGGCGATCGTTCGCTGTCGGCTCGACAGCGACAACCAATGCCGCCTCAAGCATTCCCGCGAGCGTCTCGTTGCCCGCCTGGCACGCGACCCGATGTGCTGTTAGAAAATCGTCGACGCCGCGCCGACGCTCATGCCACCTCTGATAAGTTTCTTCCGACGCCATATGCGTCCCACCTCAACGATCACCAATATCGGGCACAATATTGACGTAACTTTTGACTGTATTCTAAATTAAACATTTACGAATAGTTTATAAGTACAAATGTCTAAATGAAAAATTAAAAACCGCCAAACATTCAACACTTTTCCGCATTATATACCTAATTAACTATCGCAATATGCGAATTTCATCCATTAGCCCGCCCACCTCCAACATTTCTCGGAGGTTGCGAATTGCCGAAAAACTGGATGTGATTTGGGACGCTGTAAGCGGCGCAGCAGGCGTCAGCGCACGATACTTCACCTCGACATCGGACCAATCAATACCAAGGTAACCCGCCCCCTTTGGTGAAAAAACGGTGTTTGAGAATGTGCGGCCATCGACCAATTCAAGGGTAACAGTGGCACCCTGACGATAGTGCGCCACGTCGGCAGCCGGTGGCGGTCCAACCTTCACCTTGTCAATTAGTACGTGGATGATCGAATCATCGATCTTCTCCTGACTGGCATGCTCCCATCCAAAAGAATGGTCGCGAACACCCGCTGCCGTGAAGTAGGCAGGACTGTGTGCCATGTCGATCAGATTTTTGGGATGCAGCGGCCCCGTCAATTGCGTCATGCGCGGCCGAGACACGATAATCGCAGAGACGTCATCCGCTTCCACGTTACCGTCACGGGCAGCATTCGCGGCAGCTTCCCCAAGTGCATGGTATGGATGTCCGCCCGGAGCCAGTTTCAACGCCATGTCGGTGACGATATCCCAACTCTCGCCAAGGCCTTCCGTGATCACCGCACCATCGCCGCCTCCGAAAAGCTGGCAAAACCCGCGCTCCATCTCGAAGATTGCAAGTTCCGCCGTGTACCCGCGCCGCGCGGCCTGCACCGCCTCGACACCAAGTACCGTGGCGTTGCCGGCGTGATACTCGCGGGCGTTGCTGGTGTTGGCAGCCTTCGTCAGCCCACCAATCGACGTTGCAGTTAACCCTAACGCGTGTGCTGTCTGCGTCGCGTCAAGTCCGAAAAGACGTGCCGCCGCGATCGTCGCGCCAAACGTTGCGCCCATGCACCCGTGGTGTCCGCGATAGTCGAAGCGCGGCATGATCGACTCGCCGATCCGCCCTGCGGCTTCATAACCGAGCACGATCGCAGTAAGCACATCCTGACCCGACGACCCCATTGCCTCCGCCACGGCAAGCGCCGTCGCGGTCAACGGCGTGCCCGCGTGAACTATGTTACGCAAGTCGCTGTCGTCAGAGGCAGCGGCATCACTCATTAAGGCATTCGCCCGCGCTGCGCCGACGACCGGTAGTTTGGCACTTGTCTCGAACCAAAGGGATGCTTCTTCCGCCCCACCGCGCTCGCGTTCGATTTCAGTAATGATGCGTGCGGACTCGATATGCCGTCCACAGGCCGCACTCGCCAGCGTGCTGGCCACGACCATCGCTGCATGATCGACCGCTTGTGGTGACAGATCATCGTATCCCGTTTCGATGAGGAAATCGGCGAAGGTTTCAGCAATGGTCATGACGTCCCTTTCTCAATTCGGCAGCAGGCATACTTAAGCCTTGAGATAACCCACTCCTTCGGCGAGAGAAGCTATGAACGACACGTCACCGCCGCTCGATGGCTATACCATCTACGATCCAATCGATCCCTACGAGAACCATGCCGGACCATTCTTCTGGAAGGAAGAAAACGGCGTGCAGAAGTTCGCACTCCATGCCGAAGCGCACCACTGCAACCGCCATGAAATCGTGCACGGTGGCCTGATGATGACAATCATCGACCTAGCCATGGTGGTCGCCGCCAAGGAAAACTGGGAAGAACAATTGGTAACGGTCTCGCTCAACTCCGAATTCATCGACGCAGGACGCGCCGGCGAACTTGTTGAAGCCGAAGGCGAACTGGTGCGGCGCACCGGCAGCATGGCCTTCGTCCGCGGCCGCGTATATGTGGGCGATCGTACGCTTCTGGCGTCGAGCGCAGTGCTCAAGCGACTGCGTGTGAAGACCAGTAGCGAATGACGCGCTGACGCATCGCCTACACCTCGTATCGCAGAAATTTCGCCCAAGCCGGCTTGAAGACGTTGCAGCCACTTGTTAATCTGATGTTCTAATCGGGCGGCGGGCCGTACTTTGCGGCCTATGGATATGGATCGTCGTCCGGGCGGTGGCGCGTCGGGGGAAACTCCGCTGCCCGATTTGGGTGGGTAATAAGAAAAACGAAAACGCGTCTTTCGGGCGAATGAGTCTTTTACAAGACCGGCATGGTACCCGCTTAAACCGCCAAAATGAAAAATCATAGTAAGCGGTGTCGTTCGGTCTAAGACCGGGAAGCACATCGCTTTAAACGAAGCCGACGCGGTAGGGCTGGCGCCCTGTCTCGCAGGCATCGAACGGATCGCTTTGCCCGGACATTGGGGTTATGCGGCCGTTCGACAACGAATGGAGAAGGCAAAATGACTGAAAAGCTGGATGCAGTCGCGATTGCGGAAGAATATTACGATAGCTCGCCCGCTATTGAATTCTATCGCAATGTATGGGGCGGCGAAGACATCCATATCGGACTGTATCGCAATGAGGACGAGAATATCGGTCAAGCGAGCCGACGCACAGTCGC
>DJKK01000209.1:0-238 GCA_002434595.1 Alphaproteobacteria bacterium UBA6544
AGTGCATAGGGTACATAGTTCGCCGCGGGAGAGGCGGCTTCCGGTAGCTCGATCCCGAGTTCCGAGAGGCGTGCATTGATTTTTCCGGCCATCGTTTTTCTCCTGTTAACCGCTTCTCTCTAGCTAAGCTTTTGCAGAGATGGCGTAAAGGATTATTCGAAACGTTAGTTGAACAACATGCGGCACGCAGTTAAAAAAAGGGGGCGGGTGTAACACCCGCCCCGAGTCACAGGGAGCA
>DJKK01000209.1:624-912 GCA_002434595.1 Alphaproteobacteria bacterium UBA6544
GCATTTCATGCAGGTGCCGTTGCGTACGAGCGTAAAGTTGCCGCATTCGCCGCAAGCATCGCCCTCGTACCCTTTGGCCTTGGCCTCTCGGATTTGATCGAGACGGGTCTCGACCTCCTCGACAACCGCGGCCTGAACCGCGACGGCAGAAACCGCCCCGGCACCATCGGCGACCACCTGGCCCTGGGTTTCAGTGGTCGTCGAACTCTGTGTAACTTTCTTATTGCCATCCGCACCGCCCGAGAATACGAGCAGTTTGGAGCTACGCATGAATCCTGTACTGGCAAC
>DJKK01000209.1:1281-1486 GCA_002434595.1 Alphaproteobacteria bacterium UBA6544
GCCTTCATCCTCGCGTACCCCGCGGCCCAGCGTATCTGGCAGCATGTCGCCTGGTTCGGCATGTGCAAGGTCGTCACGCCCGAGGTAGCTGATCGCCACCTCGCGGAAGATGTAATCTAGGACCGATGTCGCCATTTTAATGGTGTCATTGCCTTCGACGATACCCGACGGCTCGAATCGCGTGAAGGTGAACGCCTCGACAAAT
>DJKK01000209.1:1880-4100 GCA_002434595.1 Alphaproteobacteria bacterium UBA6544
GCGCCTTCCTTGTGCATGTCGATGAAGATTTCGCCCAATCGTCCGTCTTCGTACTCGCCGGTCCGGAGATAGACCTTGTGTCCGCCAACAATAGCTTTCTGCGTATAGCCCTTGCGCCGGCCTGGCAGGCGCTCTCGTTCAGTAACACGCTCTATCACCCGTTCCACAATCTTCTCAGCGATCGCGGGTGCGGCGGCTGCTCTTGGTGCTTCGACGATATCTTCGGCGAGATTGCCGTCGTCTAGTAGCGCGGACTGCAACGGTTGGCTAAGCTTCGATCCGTCGCGATACAGCGCATTCGCTTTAAGGCCAAGTCGCCAGGACAGAAGATAGGCGTTCTTGCAATCTTCGACTGTCGCATTGTTGGGCATGTTGATCGTCTTGGAGATAGCTCCGGTAATGAATGGCTGGGCCGCTGCCATCATGCGGATGTGGCTTTCGGCCGGGAGATAGCGTTTACCGATTCGGCCGCACGGATTGGCACAGTCGAAGACCGGCAAGTGTTCGTTTTTCAGATAGGGCGCGCCCTCAAGCGTCATGGCGCCGCAGCAATAATTATTGGCGTTTTCAATATCGGCTCTCGTAAAGCCCAGATGCGCCAACAAATCGAAAGCCAGATCGTCGAGCTGGCTATCTGTGAGCCCCAGAGTTTCTTTGCAGAAATCCTCACCGAGGGTCCATTTGTTAAAGGCGAACTTGATATCGAAGCTGTCGGCTAGGCTGTCTTCCAGTGCCGTCAACGCTCCATCGGTAAAGCCTTTTTGACGCAACGTGTTGTGATTGACGCTGGGCGCGCCCTTGAGCGTCCCGTGGCCCACTGCATAGTCGACGATCTCTTTGACCTCTGTATCGCTGTAGCCGAGGCTCGTCAGTGCCGGTGGTACCGTACGGTTGATAATCTTGAAATATCCGCCCCCGGCGAGCTTCTTGAATTTGACCAAAGCGAAATCGGGTTCGATGCCCGTGGTATCGCAATCCATGACCAAGCCGATAGTCCCCGTGGGCGCGATCACAGTAGTTTGAGCATTGCGGTAGCCGTGCGCGCGTCCAAGCTCATACGCACGATCCCAAGCAGCCTCCGCGGCGGAAATGAGCGCCACTTGCGGACATGATTCACTGTCGAGCGGAACCGGATTGATCGAAAGGCCCTCGTAGCCATCGGTCTTTCCGTGGGCGGCATTGCGGTGATTGGCGATAACCCGCAGCATGGCACTGCTGTTTTCCGTAAATCGAGGGAACGCGCCGTGCTCCTCCGCCATTTCAGCAGATGTCGCATAGGCAATTCCGGTCATCAGCGCGGTCAGTCCACCGCAGATTGCACGGCCCTCGTCGCTGTCGTAGGAATGGCCGGCAGCCATGAGGAATCCGCCGATATTCGCGTAACCAAGACCCAGCGTCCGAAATTCGTATGACAATTGTGCGATCTCTTTCGAAGGGAATTGCGCCATCAGCACAGAAATCTCGAGGGCCACTGTCCAGAGCCGAACAGCATGCTCATAGGCTTTGATGTCCAGCGAGCCATCGGCCTTCTGATAGGCCATCAGGTTGAGCGATGCGAGATTGCACGCCGTGTCGTCGAGGAACATATACTCGGAGCACGGGTTCGACGCGTTGATCCGACCGCTCGTGCTGCAAGTGTGCCACTCGTTGATAGTGGTATCGAACTGGAGGCCGGGATCGGCACACGCCCATGCGGCATGTCCGATTTGCTCCCAAAGGTCGCGCGCAGACGTTTCCTTAGCGGCCACGCCGTCGGTGCGGCGCGTCAGCGTCCACGGCTCGTCCGCTTCGACCGCTTTAATGAAATCGTTGGTAACCCGAACGGAATTGTTCGAATTCTGCCCGGATACCGTGAGGTAGGCGTCCGAGTCCCAATCGGTGTCATATGTCTTGAATTCGATCTCAGTATGACCCTGGCGGGCGAACTCTATCACGCGTTGGACGTAGTTTTCAGGCACGGCCGATTCGCGGGCAGCGATAATCGCGCTCCGCAGTTCAGGGTTTTTCTTCGCGATGAACCGATCGTCGCCTTCACCTTCACGGCAAGCCGCCATAATTCGGTTGAGATGCTTTTCGCACATTTTGGAACCGGATACGAGTGCTGCAACCTTCTGTTCTTCATGAACTTTCCAGTTGATGAACTGTTCGATATCTGGATGATCGATGTCGACAACAACCATTTTAGCGGCTCGTCGCGTGGTGCCACCCGATTTGATGGCG
>DJKK01000209.1:4411-4553 GCA_002434595.1 Alphaproteobacteria bacterium UBA6544
GGTGCCACCCGATTTGATGGCGCCTGCCGCGCGGTCGCCGATTTTGAGGAAGCTCATAAGGCCGGAAGAACGGCCGCCGCCCGAAAGCGTCTCACCATCCGCGCGCACTCTAGAGAAATTGGTGCCCGTGCCCGAGCCGTAT
>DJKK01000209.1:4853-14131 GCA_002434595.1 Alphaproteobacteria bacterium UBA6544
GTGCCCGAGCCGTATTTGAAAAGCCGCGCCTCACGTACCCAGAGATCCATGATCCCGTTTTCGGTGACGAGATCATCTTCAACTGATTGAATGAAACAGGCGTGTGGTTGCGGATGTTCGTAGGCCGAATTCGATCGCACGAGTTCGCCGGTGCGGTAATCGACGTAATGATGACCTTGGCTAGGCCCATCTATGCCATATGCCCAGTTCAATCCTGTGTTGAACCATTGCGGTGAATTGGGCGCTGCCATCTGGCCCGCCAGCATGTAGCGCATTTCGTCGAAGTAGACGCGTGCATCAGCTTCACTATCGAAATAGCCGCCTTTCCAACCCCAGTACGTCCACGTGCCGGCCAACCGGTCGAAAACCTGTTTGGCGCTGGTCTCGCCGCCGAGACGCGAATCTTCCGGCAGGGTTTCCAGTGCCTCTTCGTCCGGTGCGCCGCGCCAGAGCCATTCGGGTACATCATTCTCGGCTAACCGACGAATGCGTGATGGGACGCCGGCCTTACGGAAATACTTCTGGGCCAGCACATCACACGCGACTTGGCTCCAGCCGGCGGGGACTTCTATATCCTCGGCCTGGAACACGAGCGAGCCGTCGGGGTTGCGAATTTCGCTGTTAGTGGTGCGAAACTCCATCTCCGCGTAAGGCGACGACTCATCCTTCGTGAACAGACGCGTAAAGCGCATTCGGTAATCTCCCTAGACTTACGGGCCGTGAGGCCCGGCAGAACCGCCCGGACCCTCCGCGGACGTTCCCGATGAAACTTTTTTTGACCCCGCTCGACGAACTACCGTCGAATGCCTGCTGGTCATGAGCTTGTTGAGTGTGTACCCTATATCCAGTAGGCAGATCGATGTTAGCCACAACCTGTAGAGCTTTGCAATATATTTTGCGGCAACAAAGACAAATTTCCGCAGATATTGTGTTTTAAAGTAAAAACCTCTACTTTTGAAGGATTCGCGCGCCTATCTTTCAGTAAAACGAGAAATCCACAGTCCAGATGGCAAAACAGTCCGGAAACTGGACGCGCAACGCCGTGAGTGTCATATTACTGGGTGAGTGTAGCGAGTAAGGAGTTCCCGATGGCGACGGCGATTACCCACGTTCTGACCTGGTTAAGGGGAGAACAAGTCGGCATGAATTCCGAGGGGAACAAATACTATCATGAACGCCGTGTGCCGACGGATCGACGTCGGCGGCGCTGGGTCGTCTACCAAAGTGCAGACGAGGCGAGCCGGGTCCCGCCGGTGTGGCATGCTTGGCTCCACTGCACCGTAGATGATATGCCGGACCCGCAAAATCGGATGACACAGCCTTGGCAGAAAGAGCATCAGCCTAACCTGACCGGCACCGACGCGGCTTATTGGTCGCCAGGTCACATGCTTGAAGGCGGCCGTCGCGCGGCGGCCACGGGTGATTACGAGCCCTGGACGCCGAACTGAGGTTGCGGCGGCGGTGACGCTCGAAACGCGCAATATCCTTGTTGGAATTCTTGTCGTCGTATTGGGCGTATCGTTACTTGTCTACTCGTCGCGGGGCGGGGTTGAGGCGAGCGTCGAAGGCTATGAGCTGCGGGCAATATATCAGGGTATCGACGGCGTTGCGGCAGGAACCGACGTGCTTCTCGCAGGGATCAAAATCGGCAAGGTTACGAATCTAGACTACGTCGCCGACGGACATCGCGCTGAAATTTCCATGCGGATCAGAAATGATATTTTGCTCCCGACGGATAGTGTAGCGATGATCATCAGCTCGGGAATGCTGGGTGGCAAATACATCAAGCTCGAACCGGGCGGTGAGCTGGAGAATTTCGAACCGGGCGCCTATTTCGAATACGTGCAGGATGCGGTGATCTTTGAGGAACTGCTGGAAAAGATTGTTCTGGACGCGGAGGGGCGACGTTTAAGAGCAAAGGAGAACAGCCCGTCCATCGATAAGCCGGAGAAGAAGTCCAGTCCCTTTGGGAGCCTATTAAAATGAAGCGAAACGTAATCGAAAGCGTATTAGGTGCGGTCGTTCTTATTGTCGCCGGCCTGTTCCTGGTCTTCGCGTATATCGGCAGCGACATAAAGCCCGTGCAAGGCTATGAGGTACAGGCGAAGTTCAACGCGATCGACGGTTTGACCGTCGGCAGTGACGTGCGAATCGGCGGAGTCAAGATCGGAAGCGTGATCGGGCAGGAAATCGATACCAAGGATTTCCGAGCCGTCGTGACATTGTCCATCTTGCCGGAAGTACGTTTGCCGATGGATACGACTGCCCGTATTACCAGCGCGGGCCTTTTGGGCAGCAAATACGTCAAGCTGGAGCCGGGAGGAGCGGAGGAGATTATCCCTGGCGGAAGCGAGATTAAGCGAACGAAGGACGTCATCTCGATGGAGGAACTTCTCGGTAAGGTCATCTTCCTGGTAACCGACGAGACGCCGGCGCAGTAGCTGTGCTTTCAGCGTGAAACGAATCACCATTCTAGGCAATTGGGTTATCGCGGCACTCTCCGCTACCTGCGTGTGCCTCATCGCTTCGTCAGGTTTCGCGATAGAAGGCAAAACGGTTGTCCTTCAGGGGCTCGATAAGGTGACCGCGCGGGTCTCGACCTTCGGGACGCCGATTGGAAAGAGTGTTAGATTCGGTACCCTTGAGATCATTCCGCGGGCGTGCGACCGTACGCCCCCCGAGGAGGCTCCCGAATCTACGGTCTATCTCGACATTACCGACATGCGACCCGGTGCACCGCCGATCGACCTTTTCCATGGCTGGATGTTCGCCTCCAGTCCGGCACTGAATGCGCTCGAACATCCGGTCTACGACGTCTGGGTGCTAGAATGTAAGGTGCTCGTCGACGCGGGCGAAAGAAGTCGCTAATCGACTTTACTGCCGCAAAATGGCCTCGAGGTCTTCGTCACGGAACGCAACGTCAAAGTCCGAATCAATTTTCAGAGCGGCGGCGAGTATACCGCGATATTCGTTTCGCGGCACCTCAATAGCGCCGAATCGGCTCAGATGCTTTGTGATGAACTGGGTATCTATGAATGCGAAACCGCCCACGCTCAGACGGGTTGCCAGATGGACGAGGGCAATTTTGCTGGCGTCGGTCTCGCGGCTGAACATACTTTCACCAAAGAAGACCCCCCTCAGCGATATGCCGTAGAGACCGCCCACAAGTTCGCCGTTTCGCCAACATTCGACACTATGTCCGTGTCCCTTGAAGTGCAGCGATGTATATAGATCGACAATGCGGTCATTGATCCAAGTCCGCGCACGATCGTTGGTTTCTTCGGCGCAGCCTTCGATCACGCTGGTGAAGTCCTTGTTGAAAGTGACTTCGAAGACGCCGTTGCGAACGGTGCGGCGTAACCGTTTCGGTACATGGAATCGGCGAATGGGGATGATGCCCCGCATGCGAGGGTCGACCCAGACCAGTTCCGGATCGTCGCGGTCCTCCGCCATCGGGAAAACACCGATGCTGTATGCCCGCAACAGCATGTCGGTTGTGAGCTCTGGCATCTCCATGGCAGTCGTCCGTTCGTTTGTCTTCAGCGCCTATTCGTCGGAACCCTCGGCCATCCAGCTTTCCAGCCAGTGGATATCGTAATCGCCATCGAGAAACCGTGGCTCCGATAACAATTCTTGATGCAATGGGACGGTCGTTTCAATGCCTTCGATCACGTATTCTTCGAGACATCGGCGCAGGCGCAACAAGCATTCGTTACGATTGGCGCCGTGAACAATGAGTTTTGAGACGAGACTGTCGTAATGCGGCGGCACCGTATAGCCGGAATAGAGCGTTGAATCGACGCGCACACCGAGACCGCCCGGCGCGTGATACTCATTAATTTTGCCAGGATTCGGGATGAAGGTTCGAGGGTTCTCCGCGTTTATCCGGCACTCGATCGCATGCCCCGTATAGGCAATTTGCTCTTGCGTCAGGGACAACGGCGCGCCGGTCGCGATGCGTAGTTGCTCGCGCACGAGATCGACTCCGCAAATCATTTCGCTAATTGGATGTTCGACCTGAAGGCGCGTGTTCATCTCGATGAAATAGAATTCTTCGTCCTCATACAGGAATTCGATCGTCCCAACGCTAAGATAGTTGATCTTGGCAAGCGCGTTCGTCACCCGGGCGCCGATCGCTTCCCGGCCGGCTTGGTCCAGAGCGGGGGAGGGCGCTTCTTCCAATATCTTCTGATGGCGGCGTTGTAGAGAACAATCGCGTTCGCCGAAGTGAACGACATTTCCCCGACCGTCACCCAATACCTGAACTTCGATATGCCTTGGGCGCCGGAGAAACTTTTCCATATAGAGCGCGTCATTGCCGAAATTCGCCTTCGCCTCGCGGCGGCAAATCTCAAGTGTTTGTTGGAGGTCGTCTGGTGTGTCGGCGACCTTCATGCCTTTTCCCCCGCCACCCGCGGCGGCCTTCACGAGGACGGGGTAGCCGATTTCCTCGGCGATGCGGTGCGCATCTTCGTCCGATTCCAAGCCGCCATCCGAGCCGGGCACTACCGGCAGACCAAGTGCGATAGCGATTCGCTTGGCCTCGATTTTGTCTCCCATTGAACGGATATGATCGGGAGAAGGACCAACGAATGCGATACCATGCTCCTCGATCATTTCTGCGAATTCCGCATTTTCCGACAGGAAGCCGACGCCCGGATGAATCGCGTCTGCGTTTGTAATTGTTGCGGCCGAAATGATCGCCGCCATGTTGAGGTAGCTGTCCTTCGAAGCGGGTGGTCCGATACACACCGATTCGTCCGCAAGGCGTACATGCATTGCATCCGAGTCCGCGGTCGAGTGCACAGCGACGGTGCGGATGCCCATCTCGCGGCAGGCGCGATGGATGCGAAGGGCGATTTCGCCACGATTTGCGATGAGGACTTTGTCGAACAAGGCAGGCAGCTCTACGCGAAGACGACCAGCGGATCGCCAAACTCGACCGGCTGGGAATCGTCGACCAGAATTTCCTTAACCGTACCCGAGCGGGGCGCCTGGATCGGATTCATCACTTTCATCGCTTCGATGATTAGCAGCGTGTCTCCGGCGCTCACGCTATCGCCGGGCTGGACGAAGGGCGGATCACCCGGTTGCGGCGCCAAATAGACGGTACCGACCATTGGCGAGGTAACATCATCCCCATCGTGTCCTTGTGGAGGCGAGCTCAATGTTCCGGCCGGAGCTGGCGCCGTGGGTGCCGTCGCTGCGGGTGGGGCGAGATGTGTTATCCCGCCGCCTTTTGATATCCGCAGACCTTGGCCGTTATCAGTAACTTCAATCTCGGTGAGGCCCGTTTCATCAAGAATAGCGGCCAGTTCACGAATGAGATCGCTGTCAACTTTTAATTTTGTCATCTTGGTTAGTTTTCATTCTTTTCGCGGATGGCGATGATCGCATTGAGGGCAAGTAGGTAGCTCGTGCTGCCAAAGCCGCAGATCACGCCGGTCGCGACTGATGAGATGTACGAGTGGTGCCGGAATGATTCGCGTGCAAAGACGTTGGAGAGGTGCACTTCTATCACCGGCACATCGAGCAAGCTCAGCGCGTCGAGCAGAGCGACCGATGTATGGGTGTAGGCGGCTGCGTTGATCGCGACACCGGCGAACTTTCCGCGGCCTTCCTGAATCCATCCGACGAGTTCGCCTTCGGAATTTGATTGGCGGAAGTCGATATCGTATCCGCGTCCGCTGGCATGCTCGCGACATGCGATTTCGATGTCGGCGAGTGTCTCCCGGCCATAGATATCCGGTTCCCGAACCCCAAGCATGTTGAGGTTTGGGCCATTGAGAACCAGTATGATCGATGAATCGAGCAAGTTCCGCTCCGGTCCTTCTGTTTCGACTGGTTCATCGCTTTACCCCAGTCGGTGCCATCGACGCAATGCCATACTCGTCCGAGGAGATTTAATGCCAAAACCGAAATTAGCGCCCTACGGCTCCTGGGTCTCGCCGATCGGGGCGGAAGATATTGTCCGCGATAGCTTTCGTCTCGGCCAATTGATGCTCGACAACGGCAATCTCTACTGGAGCGAATTGCGGCCGAGCGAAGGCGGGCGCACGACCATCATGTGCCGCAAGGGCGGGGGAGTGGCGACGGAAGTCCTGCCCGACGGGTTCAGCGCCCGGACAAATGTTCACGAATATGGGGGCGGCGGATTTTGCGTTGACGATGGCGAATTGTGGTATTGCAACGACTCCGACCAGCGAATCTACGTTGTTGATTCCGCTGGACGTGTCCGGCCGGTAAGTCCAGAAGGCCCTTATCGCTATGCGGACTTGGTGGTCGACCGCAAACGAAGCCGTATCGTGTGTGTGCACGAGGATCATTCGGGCGCAGGCGAGCCGGAGAACACAATTGTCGCGGTCACATTCGATGGCGACGTCGACGTCTTGGCGTCAGGTGCAGACTTCTATGCCGCACCGCGCCTGTCGCCGGCGGGCGATGACATCGCCTGGATTGAGTGGCATCACCCGAACATGCCCTGGGACGAGACGGAACTTGTCGTGGCCAGCCTCGACGACGCCGGTCAGGTGAACGAGCCAATGCGCGTCACCGACGCGGGAGAAGCGGCCTTCCAGCCTGAATTTGGCCCGGATGGCAGTCTCTTTTACGTGTCGGACCGTAGTGGATGGTGGAACCTTTACCGGCTGACGGAAAGGAGTATCGAAGCAGTCTACGCAGTGGAGGCGGAGTTTGGTCTTCCACATTGGGTATTCGGCATGCGTACCTATGACGTCGGTGACGATGGCCGTATTGTTGCGGCTTTCCTGCTCGACGGTATTTCGAAGCTCGCTGAAATCGATCTTGCGAATGGTGGCGTTCGGACCATACCGGTGCCGCATATTGATATTGGCGGTCTCCGCACCCACGCAGGACGTGCTTATTATATCGGCGCGGGAATGCGGAGCCCTTCCGCCGTGGTGACGGTCGACCTCGAGAACGGCATAACGGATGTGGTGCGGCCCTCTCAGGAAGGAGTTCCGGATGCTGGCTCCGTCTCGGTGGCGCAACCTGTCGTCTTCAAAACCGCAGGAAATGAGGTAGCTCACGGGTTCTTCTATCCGCCGATGAACGACGCATACCAGGCTCCCACGGGCGATCTGCCGCCCTTAATAGTAAAGAGCCACGGCGGGCCGACCGGGCAAACCGGATGTGCATATGAACCGAAGATTCAATTTTGGACCAGTCGGGGATTCGCGGTCCTTGATGTTAATTACCGAGGTAGCACCGGGTTCGGACGCCGGTATCGGCGGCTACTCGATGGAAATTGGGGCGTCGCCGATATGGAAGACTGCGTTGCCGGCGCCCGGATGCTCGTTGAGCAGGGACTGGTTGACGGCGAGCGGATGGCGATAACCGGTGGTAGTGCTGGTGGATACACGACCCTTTGTGCCTTGACCTACTACGATATCTTTAAGGCAGGAGCCAGCCATTACGGTATTGGCGATCTCGAAGCATTGGCACGCGACACGCACAAGTTTGAGTCGCGCTATCTCGACAGGCTCGTGGGGCGATGGCCCGAGGACCGTGAAACTTATGTCGCCCGCTCGCCGATACATCATACGGATCGGCTTTCTTGTCCGGTTATTTTTTTTCAAGGTACGGAGGACAAGGTTGTACCGCCAAACCAAGCGGAGGCCATGGTCTCTGTATTGCGCGAGAAGGGCATCCCGGTCGCCTATGTCTCATTTGAGGGAGAGGGCCACGGGTTCCGGCAGGCAGCGAATATCCGGCAAGCGCTCGAAGGCGAGTTGTCGTTCTACGGCCAAGTTTTCGGCTTCGAGCCGGGTGACGATATCGAACCGATCGAAATCGAGAACCTATAGGGCCTTATTGCGCACCCGAACCGACGGCACGGCAATAGACCTTGCGCGTTTTGAGTGATTTGCAAAGGTTTCGCGCCGCCGCCATATCCACCATTGGCCCCGCATAGACTCGGTGAAACCTGCCTTTACCTTTGACGTCGGCGGTCTCAATCAGCGAGCTGAGATTGTTCAAGAGATCGCGATGTGCCTGGCGCAAGGTCCGCCACTTGCGCTCTGCATTTGGCCGTTGCTTGAAGGATGCTAAATGCACACGGATGTCATTGCGGAATAGTGGCATCTTGGCCGCCGGGGCGGGTGACGCCCTGGCCGGCGTGGGCAATCCTGCCTTCTGCATGGCATCCTTCGGCTTTGCAGCAGTTGGTTTCGGAGCCGGCATGCCGCTCGCCTCCTGCGACGTGGGCGGCGGCCCAGGCAGGCTGTCACCAGACGACTTAATCGCCATCATCTCGGATTTCGACTTTGAGGCCACCGCCTTTTTTGTTTTGGCGAAGTTCGGGCCCTGCTTGGACATCTTGGCGCCGGTTGCGGCTTCCACCTCTTTTTGCAGCTCTTCGGGCTTTCCGGCCTCCGTGAATATCATCGTCACACGCATCAATTCAGGATAGCGCTGGCCGCTTCTGGACGTTTGGTCGACGAGATAGCCGAGACCAAGTGACGAACCTACGTTTGCCGGTGACCAGGGATCGGGGGTGGTGGTGAGGGTCTCCGCACCTTTATACCCGCTTTCCGTCGAACAGCTGACGAGGACTGGGGCGGCTGATAACGGCACGACTATGTCTGCCGGCGCTTTCGACATCATCGTATATCCAGAACCCTTCAGTTGGCAGGTTCCGTCGAGCGGATACGTCTCGATCCTGACCGGGCCGAAACCGGCGGTTTGAGTGCCGCCACAGGCGGAGAGGAAGAGGGCGGTTACGGCGGCGGCGAGCAGCGTTAATTTGACGTTCATGCGGCCTCGTAGATCGTTAATGGCCGGCGAAGACGGGCGGCGTCTTGTCGACGAAGGCCTTTCGGCCGGCCTGGAAATCTTCTGTATCGTAGCAGTCGAAACCCTCCTCAATCTCGGCTTCGCTCAACGGCAACGGATCAAGCAAACGGTATATGAACTTCTTGTGCCATCTTGCCGAAAGTGGCGCGCCTTCCGCAATCTTTTCTGCCGTCTCGCGCGCGCTGGCCTCGACCATATCGTCGGGGACGACCTGGTTGACCAAGCCCATCCGCAGCGCATCGGCAACCGGGAAGACTTCGCCCAACAACAATATCTCCAACGCGATGTTGGCGCCAAACTTCTCGACGAGGGGTCGCACTTCTTCATGCGCCTCAACGAGGCCAAGTTTTTTGACCGGGACACCGAACCTGCTGGAAAGACCGCAGACACGAATGTCGCAGCAAGAGGCAATGCCCATACCGCCGCCCACGCAGAGGCCGTCGATCTGCGCGACCACCGGATGA
>DJKK01000245.1 GCA_002434595.1 Alphaproteobacteria bacterium UBA6544
CGTTCTCTGCGACCTTGTTAATCAGGCCGAGCCGATAGGCTTCCGCCGCATCTAAGCGTTCGCCCGTGGTCACTACTTGCATGGCCCGGTTAAAGCCGATGTCGCGCACGAGCCGTTCATAGCCCTCCCAGCCCGTGATGATTCCAAGGCGGACCTGCGGCATGCTGATCTCTGCATGGGGGGCAACGACCCTGAGATCGGTCGCCAGCAGAATCTCTGTGCCGCCACCGATGGCGAGGCCGTTCACCGCGGCAATCACCGGGACGTGCAGCGCCTCAAAGCGCCGGAAGACCGTTCGGGCGAGCCGCATGACCTCGCGCAACTCGTCCTTCGTCGTCAGCTGGGCGTAGCGCTTCACGTCGCCGCCGGTACAGAAGAACCGATCCCCTGCGCCTGTGACAATGATCGCGCGTAGGCTCGTGTCGCCCTCGATCTCGTCGAGGATGTAAAGAAAAGCCTGGGAGACCTCAGCGCTCAGCGAGTTGCCGGCCTCAGGCCGATCGATGGTGAGGACGAGAGCGTTGCCCCGCCGCTCCTGCTTGACCACTTCCATTCGCCGGGCCTCAGCCAAAACCCTTGGCTGCGAAGCCACCATCGATTTGGGGTTCGACGAAATGTATCAGCAGTCCGCCGCCAAAGTTCGAAGGGTGGACGAAGCCGATCAGGGAGCCCCGTCCGCCGGGACGGCCTTCGAGGTCAATCATCCGCCAGCCATCGTCGGCGAGTTTCGGCAGGATGGCGTCTATGTCTCGGGTCGCGAAAGCGACATGGGCGAGGCCCGCGCCGCGCCGCGAGACGAACTTGGCAATGGCGCTCTGGTCGCCCTTGGTATTGCCCCTCTCTTCACCGAGCTGCTCCTTCGGCGTGAGGTTCGGGTCGTAATCCATTAGCAACTCCAGCTCGCAGTCGCCGATATTGATGAAGACATCGCGCAGACCGCCAAGAATCTCCGGTGGGCGGGAATGATAAATCGCGCCGTACTTATCCGAGATGAAACTCTCGGTGACCTGCCGAACTTCTACATCGGTCTGCGTGCTGTCGATGGGACAGCCGAGGTTGTCGGTGAACACGCGCACCGTCGCATCGTTGTCGTCGGTCGCAATGCCGAGGTGGTCGATTTTGTAGGCAGGGCTGTCCGCAGTTGGAATCTTCATTGGCTCAATGAAACGCGTGCGAATACCAACCGTCTCTTTCGGGTCGATGGTGACGAAGCGTTTCCCGTCCGGGCCGACACCGTTCTCGGTTACCGTCAGCCCATGCTTCGCGGCTGTCTCTGCGGGGTCTTCCGCCGCGAGTGCCATATGATGAACGCCCGGATAGCGCGGCTCCTCGAGATAGGGATCGTCCGGCTCGAATAGAGCGACGGCGGATTGGCCGATCCCGAAGAATGGAATACTGCGACCTTCAAACGGCACGTCCCGTCGTTGCAGTCCGAGCGAGTCATTGAGAAATCGACAGGCCGCCTCGACGTCGCGGGCGGCGAGGGCGAGATAGGTCATCTCATATCCGGGCATGTTCAAATCTCCTCCCGCGCGACGAAATGCATGAGCACCCCGCCGATCATGGTCGGATGCATGAAACCGATTAGCGCTCGGCGCGATCCCGGCCGGCCTACCGTGTCGATCGTCCGATGGCCGCCCGCCTTGATCTTGGCCAAGCTTTCCGCCACATCCTCTGTCTTGAACGCGATGTGGTGTAGCCCCGCGCCGCGGGCCGCAATGTAGCGGGCGATGGCGCTGCGGTCGCCCCGCGTTGTGCCCGCCGCGTCGTGGCGCGCTTCGTCGGCTTTGACGTCCGTTGTAAGGTCTTGGATGAACTCGAACTCCGTATCGCCGACCGTGATGAAGGTCACCCGCATGCTGCCGATAAGCTGCGAGGGTCGCGTGTGGAAAATGTAGTTGTAGGTATCGGAGGTGAAATTCTCCGAGATCGTCTCCACTTCGCTGTCGGTCTGCTGGCTTTCGTAGACGCAGCCGAGCCTGTCAATGAAGGCGGTCCGGGCAGCATGGTTGTCGGCGGAGGCGACACCGAGATGATCGATTCGCTCGACGATCTCCGACGAGGCGGGCGCCATGCCGAGTACCGGGGTTAGGCGTGTGCGCACGCCGGCTGTCGCATCACGCGCGATTTCGATTTGCGGCCGTCCACCGATACCGTCCGTTGCGCCGTTGATTGTTGGCAGGCCGGAGTCTCGGGCCGCGGCTTCGGGATCGCCCGCGCCGATGGCGATGTGATGGACTCCCTTTTGCGCTTCTGGCCCAAGGAACGGGTCGTCCGGCCGGAAGAAGGCCATGGCCGATCGCCCGACGGCGATGGCCGGGACGGTCGATCCGCCGCAACTGAAATCCTGGCGCGGCAGGCCGAAATCTTTCTCGAAAATGGCGGCGCTCATCTCCGGCCCGTCGACGACAAGGGCGACATATGCCAGATCAGGCGCTGAATCGGAGGCGGTCATGCAGTATCCCTTCTTTGGCATTACTTCTCGGCGATAGGCGTCCAATTCCGTCGCCGCCGGGCAAGGCGCGACTCAAGCGGCTCGTCGTCATAATCCGGATGCCGTGCCATTTTGGTGAACAGCGCCCTGTCTTCGAAATGCTTGATCTGTGTGGTCGAATACCCGTGCGTCGTCTCGTCGTCCATAGTCGCGCCCATATAAACCCCGCAATGCCGACAGATGAGAAAATCGCAGGTCTTGGTGCCGAAGCGGTAGCGGACGATATCGCCGAGACTGCGCTCAATATAGCGGATTTGGCCGTTCGGGTCGCTGGCGGAGACGGCGCCGTGGGCGCGGCAGAACGAACATTGGCACTCTCGCACATAAATGTCGGCAGGATTGGTCTCCGTCTCCAGTTCGACCGTGACCGCGCCGCAATGGCAGGATCCTTTATAAAGCGTCATCACTCCGTCCCTATCGGGCGTAGTCGTCCATGCCGGTGCGCTCCAGCTGGCGCAAAAGCATCGGCCATTCCTTGCCGGCCTCGAGAAACCCGCCGGATCCGTACATGCTAAGTCCCATATTAATGGACTTCTGTTGGGCTGCCGGCGAGATCTCCTGCAATTCCGAGCCGCCGGTCATCGCGTCAATTTGGTGACGGCAGGCAGTCTCGATGCGATAGAGATAGACGAAGGCCTCACCGACCGTCTTGCCGACCGAGAGCAGCCCGTGATTGCGCAAGATGAGGATCGTCTTGCCCTCGATGTCGTTGACGATGCGTGGCTGTTCGTCTGCGTCGACGGCGGGCCCCTCGAAATCGTGATACCCGATCCAGCCCATGATGGTCAGCGCCTTCTGGCTGTTAGGCAGCAATCCGTTCTTCTGCATGGAGACGGCGGTGCCGTAGCGACTGTGGGTGTGCAGCACGCAATGCCTCTCGTCACCGGACATGTGGATCGCCCCGTGAATAACGAAACCGGCCGGGTTCATCGGGTAATCGCTCTCGCCCAGCAGATTACCGTCGCCGTCGACCTTGATCAGCGACGATGCGGTAATCTCCTCGAAGAACATGCCGAACGGGTTGAGCAGGAAATGGTCTTGTGTGTTTGGCACCCGCAGCGAGAGATGCGTGTTGTTCAGGTCTGTCCAGCCATAGAGGTGGCACAGGCGGTACGCGGCCGCGAGTTCGCAGCGGGCCTGCCATTCCTCGGGACTAATGTCGGACGGGCGACCGTCCTGCGGAAACTCAATGATGTTGGCTTCAGAAATGATTCTCTCCCTTGTACGCCGTTTCGCCTGGTATCCGTTGACTCTTAAGATAACATGCGCGCGACAAAAAGCAGGCCCGGCAACTATAATCGGCCAGCGGCGTCCTCCTCGCCGATGGCGCCGCTTGTGGCGAGGGATTCGATCTCAGCCGCGCTGAAACCGTACTCAGTCAGGACCGCGCGATTGTGCTGACCGACGAGCGGTGGTGGCGTCCGCACGGACCGTCCCTCGAACGCGTCCATCTTCATCGGGTTAGCCAGCAAATCGAGTGCGCCGATGGTCGGGTGTTCGACCCGTTCCACCATGGCCTGATCGATGACCTGCGGATCGTTGAACACCTTGTCGAGCGAATAGACTGGGCCGGACGGTACGCCGCCCTCCATGAGATCTTTTGTCCAGTCGATCGCGTTGCGGGTTCGGAACCGGGCATTAAGTATGTCGCGCAGCGCGTCCTTGTTTCGCATGCGCGTGTCGTTGCTGGCAAAATCGGGATCGTCAATCAGCTTTTCCAGGCCTATGACGGCGCAAAGCCGCTGCCAATGCTCTTCTCGCGCGGTCGCGACGTTGAGCGGCCCGTCCTGCGCTTCGAAGATGCCGTATGGATAGATCGTTGGATGGTCGTTGCCCGTCTGTCCCGGCACATCGCCATTGCTGAGGTACCGCTGTCCCTGGACGCTAAGCAGGCCGACGAGTGCGCTGAGAAGGGACGTCTCTACCCGCTGTCCCTCGCCAGTCACGTGGCGCTGTGCCACCGCTGCCGTGATGGCGAGGGCGCACCACATTCCGGCGGTGAAATCACCGATCGGCACGCCGTAACGGGTTGGCTCGCCACCTGGCTGGCCGGTCAGA
>DJKK01000101.1:0-6740 GCA_002434595.1 Alphaproteobacteria bacterium UBA6544
CCCGTAACGTCTTTATAGCGCCCACCTATTACCCTGACTTGGGAAATAATATTCGATGCGCTTCCAAGTTATCAGGACAAATGTTTCAACGATCATGTACCGCAAAAGGTCTGATAAGGAACTGCTGTTTTGTCCCCCGGCTCCGCATAACCCTCGCGTCCGCTAACCTCGTTAAACGGTCTCGTGACGACCGATAGCATATCCTGGAATTCTGATATATTGCCATTGTCGACGGCGGCGGCCAAAACCTCCTCTACCTTATGGTTGCGGGGAATGTAGATCGGGTTCACCTGGTCCATTGAGCCTGCGCAATCCCTGGCAGAGACTTTCTCCCTACCCAACCGGATCCGCCAATCACTCTCCCATGCATCGAATACTGCCGGGTCTTCGAATAGTGCGCGCACCGACTTACCGTTTCCGCGCAGGACGTCTGACAGGCGCCGAAACGTTAGCGTAAAATCCGCCTTGCCCTGATGCATCGCATCAAGGAGGCGGTTGATCAATTTGACGTCGTTATCTTCTGGAGAGTTAAGACCTATTTTTACGCGCATGCGCGCCAGCCAAGCGTCGACAAACAGGCTAGAAACCTCGTTGGCGCTATCGGTAAGCAATTCAACCGCCCGGTCCTTATTTGGATCAATCAGCGCAATCAAGGTTTCCGCCAATCGAGCCAGGTTCCAGGTCAGGATAGACGGTTGATTGGCATAGGCGTAGCGTCCCTGCAGGTCTATGGAACTGAAAACCGTATCTGGATCGTAGACATCCATGAAGGCACAGGGGCCATAGTCAATCGTCTCACCAGAAATTGTGGTATTATCCGTGTTCATAACGCCATGGATGAAGCCGATGCTCATCCACTCAGCTACCAGCAAAGCCTGCGCCCGAGCAACTGCAACAAAAAATGCTAAGTATGGGTTATCTGCATCGCGCGCCTTTGGGTAGTGGCGTGCAATAGCGTAATCGGCAAGCTGGCGGACAATTTCCGTCTCTCCGCGTGCAGCAAAGAATTGAAATGTGCCAACGCGCAGGTGACTGGCTGCGATCCGCGTGAGTACAGCTCCCGGCAGTGCAGTCTCCCGAAAAACCTGATCTCCTGTGGTGACCGCTGCAAGGGCCCGCGTCGTTGGTACACCAAGCGCATGCATTGCTTCACCGATAAGGTATTCGCGCAGCACTGGTCCAAGCCCAGCCTTGCCATCACCGCCACGCGAAAAAGGCGTTCTTCCGGAGCCCTTTAGCTGAATATCGTGACGCTTTCCGCAGGTATCCACAATTTCACCCAGCAGCAAGGCGCGACCGTCGCCTAGCTTCGGCGAAAAACTGCCAAACTGATGACCAGCATAGGCCTGGGCCAACGGCTTTGCTCCATTTGGTATGCGGTTACCAGAAAATATCTCAGCTCCTAGAGGGGTCTCTAACGCACAAGCATCCAAGCCAAGCTCAGCGGCCAGTTCACAGTTGAATATTAGCAAGCGGGGCTCGGAAACCTTTTCAGCACCCCAAGGGACGTAGCAGCCTTCAAGTTCGCGAGCAAAGCTATTGTCGAACTCGAAGTTTGCTGGCGCGCTTGCTCCGGTCTCAAAATTGTCAGCCTGTGACGTCACAATGAACACAACATCGTTCAGCAGAAGAATTTTGTCCATAGCTGGGCGCGTTTGCAGTTCACTCACCAAAGCAAGTTAGCGCAACTCAAAGCAGCCAGAAGCAGGTCGACGCCTGGCGGGTTTTGCCGAGGCCTATATCATCAGCAAGGATCACGCGCTTTTTAGACAACGCCATCCGCCTGATGCCGGTAAGGACTACCCGCCTCTATCCTGTCAAGACCGAGAGCGTATTGGGTTAATTCATTCATGAGTTTTTCTTCTCTTTAGTGCTTTGGGCTCATCGCCGCGGCGCACAATCTGAAGTTCAAATGCCGAACCCTTAAGGCGGGCCATCCCACTTAAATTCTGACGCTATGGAACCGACCCATTGTTTCGAGCCCCACTTCCTTCTGTTCGGTCAGCCGTCCCAAAACATGCGCAAGTTTGCGTACCCTCTGCACATCATTGCTTCCCACACGGACCATCAGAGTCGGAACCGGCCGCCCCATGTAGCAACCCATGACGTCCATTATGGTAAAGGAGTGGAAGAGGCGCGATGTTTCGGTGAACACAGCGTCACGCTCCTCGGAAGACCATGCGGCACCATTCCTGCTACCAATGAAAAGGCCATGGACCGCTAAGCCAACGTCATCAACAAATGAGTTCTCGGTCATAAAATAAAACCCTTCAACGGCGTTCGGTGGAGGGCCAACGCTCGACGTTACCTATCAGGCCACATCCCTCTTGCGAGGTAACCACCTTACTCAAGCAGCAGGTTGGTGGGGCGCGTCAGCCCTCTCTAAATGCTGGTGACATGATCGCAAATATCTGGGTGGTACTCAATCAAAACCGTGTTCTGCCTGATTGGCGCTCTTTGCCAGGGCCGCAGCAATCATACGCCCCCGCTCCGCGAAAGCTTCTGCATTTTCATAAAGCATGACGGAATGAAGGTTCGTGATTTCAGAGTGATCTCTGAGCAACCCAAACAGTCGTGCTTTGCCAATTTTTGCTGAAACGGCAGCTGGGGAATGCCTATTTTATCGCGCGAAATCTCGATCTTCATCCAATTGATTGGATAAGCTGTCTATGGTGATTTGATGACGCTGCTGATGCATGTTCGATAGCTCGTTAATCGTAGCCGTAATCTTGCCATTATCGAGCAGTTCTTTGGCTTTTCGACTTACGGTCGACGGTTTTGATCCACTGCATTCATAAACCTACCGGTAAGCCAGCGATGCATTACCGCTTTCAACGCACTTGATACAAAATTTATGCTGCTTTGGCGTTAACATAATGGACGGCACTTGGGTCACCTCCAAAAGAAAACCCGGCCTCGAGTGAGAGACCGGCTTTAGTCAAGCAACAGAGAAGCAAAAAAACTGCTCGTTGAGATTACCTCAACGGTAACGACTTACACTACATATTGTGTTACACGGCAACCCCACCCACAATATATTTCCTATAGACGTCGAACCGAATTACTGAAGTTCTTAGTGGCAGAGTTTCCTAAAGTCGGCCACGGTGTCGAAACTTTCGAATTGTTGGATTACCGATAGCAGTTCCTTCGCGGCAGGCCCGCGGATTGGTTCAACAAGGTCGAGAAACTTCCGTTCTAGTTCCTCGACGCTCAAGGGGTTACCGGGATGACCTCGGGACAAGGCAGTTTCGCCGCGCAAGGTCGTGCCGTCCCTTAAGTCGACCTCAATAGCAGAATCGACCATTTTTCGCCCGTCCTCCGACAAGACTTCAGTCAAAGAGATCAGACGGCGAATATTTGCCTCGTCTACCGACGTTTCGCTGAATCCCCCAGCCCCCATTGGCACGCCGACGAGTGCGGCTGCCACGCAGTAATGAACGCTGAACTTTGCTTCGAGCGATGTTGCAGGTTGTTCGAAGCAAGCGACTTTCTTAACCCCAGGTGCGACGAATACGCGTATGGCGGCGACATCGTCGGACGTGACATCGGCCGCCACTTCGCGAGCGGCATCAATCGAGGGGTGAATGCCGTGCAAACAAGCATAGGGTTTGATCGAGGTGTGCAATACCGCCCATTCCTGACCGAGTTTCGTGTCCAATAAGTCCGCGAGTTGCGCGGAGCGATCTTGGACGAACGCGCGAATAAACCCGCCATTCGGCGCGAGCAAATCGAGGTCCGCTTCAACGCCGGCGGCAGCCATGCGGGCGCAGACCACACCATCCTTCGCCGCGTCGCCCACCTGCATCGGTTTTCCCATCCCGCCCAAGGAGGCTCGCAAGCCGGCGGCCTTTGCCGTCGAAAGCGCTACCGCATGCGCTGCCTTATCGCTGGGAAGCGAGAGTAAGACCGAAGCGGCCGCGCTCGAAGCCAAGCGACCGATCACGGCAGAGGGATGAAACCAGCGAAACTGCAAACTAAAGCCGAACCGCCGGCCGGACAGTTTTGCCGCTACTTCATAGCCTGCGACAAATGCCCGTATCAGTTGGAGCCCGCTATGTCGGCGCGGATCGGCAAGCGCGAGCAACGCGGCCCACGTCACCGCGCTGATGTGCGAGTCCGTCGGTATATGCGTATCGTCGAAATCAAGCGCATGCGCCGCCACACCATTTAGCAAAGCTGATTTTTCGGCGTCCACTGTCGGCCCAATGTGCGGTACAAGGCCGTCTTCGACACCGATATAGGCGGCTATAGATTTTACGACCGGCTCCCGACCACCGGCTATGGTCACTCCTACCCAATCGATGAGGCAGCGCTTGGCGGCTTCGATCACTTCCACCGGCAGATGACATTCCGCCATCCGGCCCAGAAATCGGCCCACAACCTCCGCGTTCGTCGGGATACTCACGTGGCCGCTTCGCGAGAGCGTTTGGCAACTAACATTCGCAACTCCCCCTCGAGGCAGAGCTCGTCCTTCTGGTTATGTACGCTCGTCCGGAGAACCATGACACCAGTCGTGTTTTGCTCAATCAATTCAACGATCTCCAAGGCCGGATAAAGCGTATCACCTGAATAGACACCTTTCAGGAACTTCGCACTCGTCTCGAGCATGCCAAGGATACGGATCTCCGTATCGCCCCGCGACATGTCCGATGCGCCAGGGGCTGTTTGTGCCAAGACTTGATACCCATGCGCCAAAAGCCCGGGCAGGCCGAGCGACTTGCAATACTCCATATCATAGTGAAGCGGCCGGTTATCACCGCTAACCAACTGGAACGCGTAAAAAAGAGATTCAGTGTGCGTGCGCGACGGCGCCTCCCAAACCTCTCCGACCTTCAGATCTTCAAAATAGCGCGGGATCTTCTTCGTACGACGCGGCATGAGTTTCTCCAAACGGACTGACTAATCTCGCAGCGAATCGCCTAGCGAGTGCGTGTCTCTTAAAGATTCGAGCGGACGCCCGGCTTCTACAGGTCTGCACGGCCGCTGCCCTCAAACCGGCACATCGCCCTGCACCGTCGTCCGGTGCATGTGGCGGGTATAATTCGCGTCGTCATAAGGTTGCGCAAAATGCATGGTGCAGCGGTTGTCCCAAAACACCACATCGCCCTGCGTCCATTTGTGGCGATAGACGAAGGCGTCGGACATGCAATGGGCGTAGAGCGTGTCGAGAAGCGCGGCGCTATCCGCTTCGTCCATATCGATCACGTATTTCAGAATCTTGCCGCCGAGATAGAGTGCTTTCCGCCCGGTCTCGGGATGCGTGCGGATAATCGGGTGTTGGCTGCCGGGCAAGCGGTCGCGCTGCGCGTCGCTGAGATGGAAGGCCTTATGACTATGGTTGTAGATATGCATCCCTTGAAGGCCGTTGAGTCGTTGCTTCATTTCATTCGACAAGGCTTCGTAGGCAGCAGCCATGTCGCAGAACAAGGTATCGCCGCTCCCGTCCGCCGGGATTTCCTTCGCAAAAAGGAAAGAGCCTAAAGCGGGCTTCGGCTCATAGGATTGGTCCGTGTGCCAGTAACGCCCGGCATCTGGCAAGCCAACATATTTCCCGTCCTTGGTTTTGTTAGAGACCAATAGAATTTCCGGATGACCCGCCAGCAGTTGATCCTCCAACACATGGATCGCGAGCGGACCGAAACGTTTCGAAAAGGCGATTTGTTGGACCGGCGTCATCGTCTGATCCCGGATAACGATAACCCCATGGGCCAAATGCGCCGCTTTAATCTTGTCAAACTGCGCGTCATCCCCAGGGTCGCGAAGGTCGGCGCCGACAACTTCGGCGAAGAAACCGGAGTCGGATAACGGATTCACTTGAATTGCGCACGCAGACATGAGCTTACCTTTCATCGTCCATCGAACTTTAAACAATAAACTAGCCGTTAGCCGGACAAATCAAATTTCTGGAATTCTATTCGATCATCAAAGCCACGCCCGTGCTACAGTCTGCTGCTGTCAAACACAGTCCTACACTGCGCTGTAGCTGCTCTCCAAAACGAAACGTGCTACAGTTGGCGCGCTGAAAACACTACCCATGGTTAAGCTGTAGCTGCTCTCCAAGCGGTGGCCGATCGGCACGAAGGAGCGACTGGCACTCGCCCTACTCGTAAACACAGGGCAGCGACGAAGCGACATTATCGTGCTGGGCCGTCAGCATGAGAAGGATGGCTGGCTATACTTTACGCAGCATAAGAACCGTGAACGTAAGCCGGTCCATATGTCGCTCCCTATTCTGTCTGGGCTGCGCAAGATTCTCGACGTGAGCCCAACCGGCGACCTGACGTATTTGGTCACCCAATATGGTAGACCGTTTAAGAATGAGAGTTTTGGGAATTGGTTCAGAAAAGCGGTGCGTGCGGCCGGCCTGGAAGGACTATCGGCTCATGGGTTGCGCAAATCGGCAGCCGTTAGGCTTGCGGAAGACGGCCATAGCGACCACGAAATAATGGCTATGGGCGGATGGGATATGCTGAAAGAAGTGGCTCGCTGCACAAAAGGTGTACGCCGGAAACGACTTGCTGAGAATGTGCTGAAAAAAGGTGCGAGAAGCACAAGAATAGAACAAATTTGGCACACCTTACGTTTTAAACTGTCGCACCTTCTAAAAACACCACTACTTTAAATTTTTTAGAAAGGACGTGGTGCCCAGGGCCGGGGTAGAAATGTATTTTAAATCAATGTGTTGGATGTAGGTTAGGAACTTTTTATTGGCATCCGAACGCATAGGCTTGCACAAAGAA
>DJKK01000101.1:6808-6996 GCA_002434595.1 Alphaproteobacteria bacterium UBA6544
GGATACGCTGAAAGAGGTGGCTCGCTACACAAAAGGTGTACGCCGGAAGCGACTTGCCGAGAATGTGCTAAAAAGGGACCAAGAAGGACAGAATTAGAACAAAAGTTACAAACCTTCACGGGGAAAGTTACAAACCTTCTTAAAAAACCACTACTTTCAATAACTTAGAAGGGTAGTGGTGCCCAGGG
>DJKK01000212.1 GCA_002434595.1 Alphaproteobacteria bacterium UBA6544
GCCACCTTCTCGCCGCTGATCGCATGCACAAAATAGGCCTCCTTCTGCGTGGGCGTTCCCATCCGCCATATCGGCCAGATGCCAAGATGGCTGTACGCCGAAAACGCCGCACAAAAGGCCTGACCGACCCGCCCCAATTCTTCGCGAATTATGCAGTCGGACACCTCCAATGCCGCCATCCGCCTACGGATAGCGCGCAACGATGAGGCCAAGCTCGCCCCAGCGCCGGAACAGGGCATCGGTAAACCGCTCCGTATCTTCGGCCTTCGCAACATGCGGGCGCATTTCTTCTTCAGTATGGCGACGCACCGTATTGCGTAACTGATTTTGCTCGAGTGAATAGTCGAAGTTCATAAATTGTCTCTCGCTCTGAAATATACCTACATACGCGAAGCAAGCTCTTCGCAATACCCAATGATGCGAGCTCGGATATCGCCGCGTCTCTATTTTCTGCTGCCCGGAAGAACGACCAGTTGAATTAGCACCGCACGTATTCGATTTGAATTTTTATGCTGCCAACAGCTCGCTACCACGAGCGCGAGCCGCTTCTGCTTCTTCATCTTCTCCGCAAGCAGCAAGTGCATCCGCATACATGTTCCAGGACGGGCCGCTGCTCGGACAATCCGCTGTCCGCTCAGCAAGGAGTGTACGGGCGTAGGCATGCTGTCCGTCTTTGATGGCCGCATCAATCAAAATGCGTACCCAAACATCCCGCTGCGCCCAGCTGCCGCCGAGCGGGACCATACGATAGCGGGCACTCGACATGATTTCGACGGCCCGCGCGAAATTCCCTTCCGCATGGTCGATGATCGCCTCCGCGATCGGAATGCCCGCCCGCTTGTACACCTCGACGACCGTCTGGCCTTTATCGTCGTTGGCGCCGACAAAGTCGCGCATCGATGCCAATATCTCTCGCGCTGCCTCCATACGACCACTGTGAGTAAGCGCCATGACGAAATGTAGGTCGTTAAACGGACGTAGGCGATCCTTGGTGCGGCTTGCACAAATTGCGCCGACCGATTCCCAACGGTCATCCACATCAACACCCAACATATCCAAGCGCATCAGCATGCTGGACGCATTCGTCAGGTCGATATTGTCCTCAGTGGGCTCGGGCCAATATTCCCGGTCAAAGGCTGCTAGCACGTCGTCGAACCGTTCCAATTCCAGATAGTGCAGCGCCCTGTGCCACCACATATGGCGGGCGAAAATACCGCGCTGCTTCCAAGCTTCCTCATGCTCGTCGATCCACTTGATGCCGTCCTGACGGCGGCCTCGCCCTTCGAGAACATGGGCCACACAGTGACCCGCCCAGACATCGTCCTCGTTAATCTCGACCGCTCGGCGCCCCATGGGTTCCGCTGCACTGAATTGATGGTTTTCCTCTAGGGAAAAGGCCCGACAACCGAGAACATAACCGTAGCCCGGCACCTCTTCGTCCCAGCGCGGCATAACCCGCGCCATCGAATCCCGCATATGATCGATGTCGCCCATATAGAAATGAATGGTATGGGCGATGCGTAGTGCGAGAATATCGTGCGGATAATCGACGAGTATCTGCTCCCAAATCGCCGCTGTTTTCCGCAAATCTCCAGCCACCCAGGATTCCAGTGCGGCCACATGCAGCTTTTCCCGAGGGTTCGCCTTCGCCGATAGGGCTTTCGCCGTGGCAAATGCTTCATTGCTGCCCTGAATCAGGTGGGCCTGCTGCGGCAACCGCATGAAATACCCGCGCACGCACTGTCCCATGACCATTTCGGGGTCAGCTTCATTCACGTGCTTGAGAAGCGCCGCCGCGTCGCGGCCGGACGCGAGGAACTCATCGATCGTCGCATCGAAGGCGTCTACCGCTTCCTGGCTCGACGCCGTAAACTCCAATCCGCGTACATCCTTAAACATCTCCTAGGCCTTTCCTTTGCGTCACCAAACCCCGAAGAGATAGCCACGCTCCTTGGCTTTCCCCGTCCGGTTGGCGATCTCGTTGTTGCTGAGCGCCGTGCGCAATTTTCGTTTGCGCATCCACGCGAATATCTGATCGGACAACTGACGACGTGTCTCTTCGTGAGACGGGTCCTCGCCGAGGTCGACGAGTTCGTCTGGATCGTTTTTCATATCGAAGAGTTGGGGCCGGAAACCTTCGTAGAGGATGAATTTCCAATCCTCCGTCCGGATCATGAAAGACCGGCATTCTTCCGGCCCTTTCGACAAGGTGTTGCGCGCATGGCGGATAGCGTAGTCGCACTCGCTGAAGACCGCATCGCGCCACTCTTTCACCGCCTGCCCACGCATTATCGGTGCAAGCGAACGGCCTTCCAACCAATGATCCGGCAGTTCCTCGCACCCGGCGAGTTCCATGAACGTCGGAATGATGTCGATACTTTCGACCAAGCGATCGTCCTTCGTACCGCGCATTGGATCACATGCGGCGTCGGGGTCGACGACGATCATCGGGATCCGCGCCGCACCCTCGTAGAAGAGTTCTTTTTCACCGAGCCAATGGTCGCCGAGATAATCACCATGATCGCTTGTAAGGACGATGATCGTATTGTCGAGCTGACCGCGCAACTCCAGAAATGCCGAGAGCCGACCGATATGATCGTCGAGCTCGGTGATCAGCCCCATATAGGTTGGAATTACCGTCTCTCGGCACTCGTCACGACTGAAGTTTATACTTTCTTCATGGTGGCAAAAGGCATCCACTACGGGATGTCGGTTCTCCAATTCCTTCTCGTCGCGGATTGCCGGGACGATCGTGTTGGGGCCGTACATCGTGTGATAAGGATCCGGCGCCATATATGGCCAATGGGGTTTAATGTAGGAAAGATGCATGCACCACGGCGAATCGCCGAGTGTTTCGATCCGGTCCATCGCGACATCGGTCATATAGGCGGTTTCGGAATGCTCGCGCGAGACCCGTGCCGGTAGCCGGGCATTCCGCATGTGCCATCCACTTAGAACCTCCCCGTCCGGTCCTTCAGCAGAGTTCGCGACCGTATGCCATGGGTTCTCGCCTTCATAACCTTGCTCACGCAGATACCGGTTGTAGGCGAGGTCCGGATCGAGGCTAACTTCCGGGTGCAGCCCATCGTCCCGCTCCCAAGGCTCAAAGCCACACTGACTTAGTACCACGCCGAGATCGCCCGTGGGATCAATCCCAAATTTCTTCATACCGGCGATGTCGCGTTGAAAATGCGTCTTTCCGACCAAACCGACGCGGTATCCCAAGGGTCGCAGATGATCGCCCATGGTCCGCTCGTCCGCACGAAGCGGAATGTTGTTATAAGTCCCCCCATGGCTGAACATGTAGCGGCCGGTATAGAACGACATCCGCGAAGGGCCGCACACGGCCGCCTGACAGTAGGTGCGAGTAAAGTTCACACCGCGCGCCGCCAATGAATCGATATTGGGGGTCTTAATGGTCGGATGGCCCGTGCAACCGAGATAGTCATAGCGGAGCTGGTCTGCCATGATAAACAAAATGTTTCTCGGTTGCGTCATCGCGGCATTCCTCCACAGATTCGCGGATTGATCTAGACCCGCCGGGTCGCCGCGCCACCATTTGTTAACCTGAGCGAAAGAGGACCAATATGGCCGCGACAAATCTCCTGATCCTGATGTCCGACGAGCACGACCCACGCTATTCCGGATGTTACGGCCATCCGCAGGTGCAAACACCCAATATCGACCGGCTAGCCGAGCGGGGCACTCGGTTCGAAACGGCGTACACACCCTGTCCGATCTGCGTGCCCGCGCGGGCAAGCTTCGCCACCGGCCGGCCGGTGCATGAAACCCGCTGTTGGGACAACGCGCACGGCTACGACGGTGAAATATCTGGATGGGGACAGCGTTTGATCGAGACCGGCCACCGGGTCGAGTCGATTGGAAAGCTACACTACAAAAATGCGGATGCTCCGACCGGCTTCTCCAAGCAACATCAGCCGATGCATCTGAAACAGGGCGTCGGCACGGTCTGGGGCGCTATCAAGGAACCGTTTGCGAACCTGCCGGAGCCTTGGCGCATGTTCAAAAAAATCGGCCCCGGCGTTTCGAACTATAATCTCTACGACCGCAAGAATGCGACCGCCGCCTGCGAATGGTTGAAAGCGCGTGCCGCTACGCCGGATGACAAACCTTGGGCGCTCTATGTCGGCTTCGTGGCGCCACATTATCCACTCATGGTGCCCAGCCGGTTTTTCGAAATGTATCCACTCGCGGATATTCCGCTGCCGAAAATGCATCCTCGCGACGGCCACAAACGTCACCCATGGGTCGAAACATTGGACGGCGTCATCGGTCAGGACCATTTCTTCGCGGACGACAACGAGCGAAAACTGGCGATCGCGGCGTATTGGGGACTGTGCAGTTTTGTCGACGCCGAGATTGGCTTGGTCCTGGACGCGCTTCGCGAATCCGGTTTCCAAGAGAATACGCGCGTCATCTACACGAGCGATCATGGTGACAACCTGGGTGCACGAGGCTTGTGGGGGAAATCGGTACTCTACGAAGAGAGCACCCGTATTCCACTCATTGCAGCGGGCCCGGACATACCCGCAGGCAAAGTCTCCCAGACACCGGCCACCCTGCTCGACATTCATCCCACGGCGCTGAACGCACTCGGTGAAGATACTAGGGGCCCAACTGAGGGCGACTCTCTGATTGATCTTGCGGATGCACCAGACGCTCGGGATCGCCTCGTCGCCAGCGAATATCACGCCATGGGCGCACCGACGTCGTCCTTCATGCTGCGGCGCGGTGACTGGAAGTACCACTACTACGAAGGATATGCGCCCGAGCTCTTCAACATGAGCAGCGATCCGGAAGAGGAAAACGATTTAGCGGCGGCACCGGAATACAAACCCGTCCTCGACGACTTCGAAAAAACTCTGAGAAAGCGCGTCGATACTGCTGCTGTCGATCGGCGCGCGAAGGATGATATGGCCGCACTGATCAACAGCTACGGCGGTCGCGAAAAAGCGATTGACCTCGGCCGGACGGGCTCCACTCCCGTCCCGGGTCAGGCACCGGAGTAACGGTGATCAATTGTTAAACAGGCTCTGCCCGCTACAGTCGCAAGAGTCACATAAGTAAGGAGACGCATCATGTCCCGTATCGCCACCGTCGCCGCCGGCCAAATGGGGCCAATCGAGAAGGACGAACCCCGTCAATCGACGGTCGCGCGCATGATTTCCATGATGCGCCAAGCGAAGGAGAGAGGCGCTGACTTGATCGTCTACCCGGAACTCGCGCTCACCACTTTTTTCCCGCGCTACTGGATGGACAACCAGGAAGATATAGAAGCTTATTTTGAGCGAGACATGCCGGGACCGGCAACGCAACCGCTCTTCGACGAAGCCGCCAACCTCGGCGTTGGTTTCTATCTTGGGTATGCGGAACTGACGGAGGAAAATGGCCGCATACGCCACTTTAACACATCGATTATCGTGGACCGTGAAGGCCAGATTGCCGGCAAGTACCGCAAGGTCCACCTGCCCGGCCACCACGAGCATGAGCCGTGGCGACCGTTCCAGCATTTAGAAAAAGCGTATTTCGAGCCAGGCAACCTCGGGTTCCCGGTCTTCAATACTATGGATGGTGTCATGGGGATGTGCATCTGCAATGACCGCCGTTGGCCCGAGACTTACCGCTGTATGGGTCTACAGGATGTCGAGATCATCATGCTCGGCTACAATACGCCACGACATTTCCCTGCCGCACCTGAGGTCGACCGATTGCAGGACTTCCACAATCATCTTTCTTTGCAGGCGGGAGCCTATCAAAACGGCAGTTGGGTAATTGGTGTCGCCAAAGCGGGGGTGGAGGATGGCTGCGAGTTAATCGGGCAGAGCGTCATCGTCGCGCCAACAGGTGAGATCGTCGCCATGACATCGACGATGGGCGACGAGGTGATAGTCGCAGAATGCGATCTCGATCGCGCCGCCCGAGCACGTAAGGCGCGTTGGAACTGGGAATACAACCGCGAACCGCGCCACTACGACATCATTGTCAATGGACCCGGCCGGCTCGCTCCGGCGGAAGATTGAGCTAGCGCGCTACCGCAATCCGAGAGCCATTCTGCTGCTGGGATTGTAGCGACACAGCGCCAGGGTCAAATCTTCTTCAAGATTGCGGCTCGCGTTGCTGGTCCGCAAAAACTCACGGATGCCACGATGTACATCGCCATCGTCGAGTGCGCCTGACGCATAATGGTCAAGAGGCCGAAAGAACGGCTCTGACGGCAACCGAACGTCTTCTTCAAGCGACGCCGGCTCGAAAGCACGGCTTGCCACGCACAAAAATTCGATCGGACCACGGGTATAGCCGATCCGCATTTTGTCGACCGCATCCGATCCCGTGATATATTCCGTACCATCCAGCGAATCCGCTACCTCGAACACCAGCCCGTAATCGCCACCACGGGGCCGGTAGACCAAGAGGCTACGCCCAACCTGCATCGCCGCCAGTCCGAAGGGGCCCGCGAAGAAGACAGTCAGTGAGGCCGCATAATCTGCGGTGGCATAACGCTCTTCTGCCGCCACACGGCCAACGGCCCCACCGACTGTCTCCGTCACCTTGGCGAAAAGAGCTTCCAGTGTGGGGTGCGCATTGCCAATCAACATTGTCGAGAGCTGCTCGGCCTCTGCGCCTAGCACAGACAATCCCGCTTGAACCGAAGTCCGCGCACCCACATGCCCGCGCGCCGCGCCTTCTCCGCCATCAGCGAGAGCGCCGATAACGACCCCGTTATGCAGCTTTTCCACCTTGCCAAAATTACTGCGCGGCTGCACCGCGTATCTGTCCCCGCCCCGCTTGAAATCGACCGCTGCAACCCAACCCAATGTCCAATTCCTCCAGATGAAGAGAAGTATTAATCAAGCATATATTTTATTTTATATTATTTATTCGTTACTAATATCTAGATATCTAATACCATAATATCGTCAACCGTACTTGATTTACTGATCTGTATATTTATCTTCAAAATAACAGTAACTTCAATAAAATTACGATTCAATAAAATAATACCGAATTCAAAATAATTTTTTGATTAATTCAAGCCATAATGCCGTATTATTATAAATATTTTCTAAATTTTAAGTATAAGTGGTTTTAACATCCAATATCTGGAAACGTCTCTTGCCGTGTTTCATTTGAGAGGTTAAGGAACGAATATTGCCAGTCCGCATGGATCACACGCAGCAAACCCTTGAGGTCGCGGCAATTTGATTGTGTTAAGGTGCAACCCGCAACAATACGGCGGTAACGATGAAAGAGTGCAGCAAGTCGATTATGCGACGTCTATCCGATCCAAATTTCGCCACACGATATTTCTGCGGCGACGGGATCGATATCGGAGGCGCACCCGACCCGCTTGGGGTCTACCAGGAACTCTTTCCCAAGATGGGGCAAGTCCGTGTCTGGGATTTGCAGGACGGCGATGCACAGCTCATGGAAGGCGTCGCGGACGACAGCTACGACTTCATACATTCGAGCCATTGTCTCGAGCATCTCAACGATCCGGCGGAAGGCTTGGCGAATTGGTTCCGCATCCTTAAACCGGGTGGACATATGGTCATCACCGTACCTGATGAGGACATGTACGAGCAGGGTATCTTCCCGAGCACCTTCAACGCCGATCACAAGTGGACATTCACCATCTTCAAGGCGCTGTCGTGGAGCGAAAGGTCACGCAACCTTACAGAGCTTGTGAGTGGTCTTGGCGATGCCTCCGACGTTCAGAAGATTGAGCGACTTACATCGACATTCCGTCTCAGCCTGCCACGTTTCGACCAGACACTGACGCCGATCGGAGAATGTGGCATCGAGTTCATTATTCGGAAAAGGCCAGTGGATGAAGTTTTGTATGGCGGACGCAAACCGCGGCCAGGCGGTATCAACGACGACGGATTTCGCCTACTCACCGGCTTTAACCGCCCGCGGCCCAAGTCCGCCGGCTAATGATGGACGCGCGACATGCGGCGGCACGCAACGCGCTTCAAGAAGGTCGTTTCGATGACGCCGAGCGCCTCTATGCCACAATCACTAATGACGACAACCGAGACGCGGAGGCGTACTATCATTTGGCGGCCATGCAGTTGCGCCGTAAGGACATCGCCGGCGCGGAAGGCTCAATCGAAGCCGCAATCAGCGTTAACCCGCAGGACGCCCGTTACCACGTCGCCCTCGGACAAATCCGCATAGCTCAAAAATGCTATGACGCGGCGGAGGACGCTTTCGTCTCCGCCCTCTCACTCGACCCGAGCAATGGCGACGCCTATACCAACCTAGGCAGCATGCAGTTCGATCTCGCCCGTTATGAGGAAGCGGAATTTACGTTACGAAAGGCGCTTATCTATCATCCCCACCACCGTCAGGCAGCGACGCAACTCGGCCGCGCCCTTCTCCGTCTACACAAGATTGAAGAGGCTGTGTCCCTATTCCACGCGGTTTTGCAGACGGACCAAAACAATGCCAGCGTGCAAATTAATATCGGCATCGGCTGCGTACTGCTGGGAGACTTCGCGAGCGCCCGCGAAGCCTTTGAAATCGCCCTGGCAAAAGAGCCCGGAAATATCGAAGCGCACGTAAATTACGCACAATTACTGCTGCTTCTGGGAGACCACCAGCAAGGATACGAAGAACACGAATGGCGTCTCAGAAGACCCGGCTACCGCGACCTTTCAAACTTCCGCGCACCACTCTGGAGGGGTGAGGATATCACGGGTCGATCCGTCCTGCTTTGGGGGGAGCAAGGCCTCGGCGATATCATACAATTCGCACGCTATATCCCATATGTCGTGGATACAGCAGATCGCGTCACCGTAGAGTGCAATCCGGCGCTACATCGCCTGATCGCGGAGATTCCGGGCGTCGATGCGGTCTTCGACCTAGACGCCGCGACCGGCTACGAAATTCATCTGCCTCTGATGAGCCTTCCCCTCTGGCACGGAGAGGACGTAATTCCGGCCGAAACACCTTATCTGCCACCACCTCCGCCCGCTGATCTAGGCACTCGCGACGGTATGAGGGTCGGGCTCGTCTGGGCCGGCAATCCGAACCATGCCCGTGACCGCGAACGCACCCGATCGTTAACCGAGTTTGCTCCGCTCACAGCACGCCGAGACGTCACATTTTACGCACTGCAAAAGGGCGAGGCCGTCCGGCAATCGCCGCCTGGCGGCATGACGCTGATCGATCTCGGTTCCGAATTCACCGACATGGCGGATACCGCGGCGGCAATGCTGGCGCTTGATCTCATCATCAGCATTGATTCGGCACCCGCTCATTTGGCCGGTGCTCTCGGCATTCCGGTCTGGGTTCTGCTAACCCGTATTCCGGACTGGCGATGGGGCCTCGAGCGAGAAGATTCGGTCTGGTATCCAACCATGCGCCTGTTCCGAGAACGCGACGGATGGCCCGAAGTATTCGCGCGAGTTGCGACGGCGCTCGAGGATTTTTCACCCGCTGCCACCAAAAACCCCTAGGATTGGGAAAATAAAACGAGGTACCGCCGAAGAGATTACGGCTATCGAAGAGGGCAGAGCACGAAGGTCGGCAGCGTCAAGGAAATTAAGCCCCACGAGTACCGCATCGACTTGGTCCCGGCGAGCGTTAGAGAAAAAGTCCATCACGGCCATGATGTCATGGTAGAAACTGGTTGTGGTGCCGGCATCGCATTCAATGACGACGCTTCCGGGCGCGTGGGTGCCATTGTATTGGCCACGGGGCAGGATGTCTTCGATACGCCAACATGATCATCAAGGTAGAGGAACCACAACCTGTCGAATGAAAGATGCTGCGCGAGGGACAAGTGTTGTTTACCTATCTTCATCTTGCGGCCAACGAACCACAGACGCGTGCTCTCGCAGAGTTTGGAGCAACTTGCATCACATATGAAACCGTCGGGTCATTTACCGCTTCTGGCACCGAGGAGTGAGGTTGCGGTCCCAATGAGCGTTCAGGTTGATGCACGCTAGTTGGAGAAGGAGGCAGGTGGCGCCGGGGTTCTGCTGCCTGGTGTCCCGGGCGTTCTAGCGGCCCGTGTTTGCGTAGTTGATGGCGGTGTGACCGGAGGCGCCGCTGCGC
This sequence comes from Alphaproteobacteria bacterium UBA6544, assembly GCA_002434595.1. Lineage (GTDB taxonomy): Bacteria > Pseudomonadota > Alphaproteobacteria > UBA8366 > UBA8366 > UBA6544. Next base: position 10,084 of record DJKK01000212.1, read on the forward strand.
GCATTGCCATGGGTTTCGAGGCGAAAGTCACGGTCGTCGATCAGTCGCTGTCGCGCCTCGACTGGAGATACGGCGCACAACTCAGCAAGGCCTAGTCGACCGTCGACGTGGTTGAGCGACACGGCAGAGATGCCAACCTGCTCATTGGTTCGGTCTTGGTCCCCGAAGCGGCAATCCCAAAGGTCTCGATGGAAGATATGAAGAAGTCAATACGGCCCGGTTCCGTTGTGGTCGATATCAACATTGATCAAGGCGGATACTTCAAGATGTTACGGCCAACGAGCCATGCGGACCTAGTCTATACGGAGCACGGCGTCATCCACTACTGCGTCAACAATATAAACGCCACGATGCCCTATACGTTAAAACTCGCGAATATTGGATGGCGAGAGGCGCAGCAGAGCGATCCAAGATTCGTCGAAGGCCTCGACGTCCACGCCGGCAAAGTGACCTATCAAAGCGTCGCGTATGCCGTCGGCATAGATTAAACGCCGGTTTCGAAAGCACTGTAGTTTCAGTCCCTAGCCAGTCCATTCAGATAGGAACTGGGACGCCTCGGGCCGGCGCTTATCGCTGACCTGTTTGATCGGCGTGCCAAGATAGACAAAAGAAACGATCTCATCTGTTTCATCGAGCCCGAGCGCCGCCTTCACATTCGAATCCTGTGCGTTCTTACCCGTTAGCATGATACCGCCAAATCCCTTAGCCTGCGCGGCGACAATCACGTTGTAGGCCGCTATCCCAGTTGCGACTGCCTGTTCGATCGGCGGGACATTTGCCACCGTGTCGTCGATCTTGGCTACCGCGACCACGATCATTGGCGAACGCATAGGCCGATTGCGCTCCTTCTCGATCGCCGCCTCATCGGCGCCCGGGTCGCGTTTTTTCAATGCGTCGACAAAGACGTCGCCCAATTTTGCCCGCGCCTCACCCTCGATTGTGATGAAACGCCATGGTGTAAGCGCGCCGTGATCGGGGGTCGACATAGCGGCAGCCATAATCTCATCGAAATCCGCGCCGCTAGGCGCCGGATCGCCCAACAGTCTTGGCGGAACTGAAACTCGGGAAATCAACGACTGCATCGTGTCCATCAAATCCAACTCCTCAATTCATGCGCATTGGGTTGCTATGTAAGTGTAGGTGGTCGAATTTCAAAGGTATTCGGTTTCAGCCCGCGTCCGTCAAACCAAGAGATTGCCAGAAATCCGAATACGAAACCACCGAGGTGTGTCTCCCAAGCAATACCGCCTCCAGACGCGCCAAATGCCTCTGCTGGAAGCATGCCGAAGAAAAAGTTCAGGACCAGCCAGACGATGACGAATGTCGCCGCGGTATTGCGGCTGGAGAATGGCATTGGATTGCTCGGGTCGTTCGGCATGAAGCTGAGCCGACAGACCGCGCCGACCGCCCCCGCAACCGCGCCCGACGCGCCGATTACAGGCGCCAAAAGTCCGAGGTTAAAAATCCAGAACGTCAATGCTCCGGCAAAGCCGCACAGAATGTAGAACACCAGCATCGGCCGGGCCGCCATGCGGCGGCCAACAGCAGAACCAAAGGCCAGTAACAGCAGAACATTGACGAGGAGATGGGTGAAGTCTCCATGAACCAACATATGCGTTAGCGGTGACGCAAAGGTCGGCCAACTCAGTCCGTATGTGGAAATGAACTCTATGGAATACCGGCCCGGAACGAATGCCAGATCAACCATCAATGAGATCGACGCGTCGCCCGGTAGGAGATATATCCGACCGAGGTGTGCCAAGAACGTCGCACCGGCGATCCATTTAACCGCATCAGGCGCATTGAATATCGGAGCGTGTTTGGTCGAGGACATGTTTGGGCTTTCATTATCCCGTTGTCCTTAACCTAAGCCCACCGAGCCCCCTCGTCACGATGCGCCGGCTAAAATATTTGCCCCGCCCCGTATGCTTCGTCAGACTCGTTCGCGCTCGGAACCGGACAGAAATTCAAGAGGGTTTAGCACAGTGAATTTAGCAATGTGGGTTGCGCGGAACGGCGGCACAATTGGTGATCGGCCAGCCATCGCCTTTGGCGAAAAGGTGGTCCACAGCTATGGCGAGATGGCGGCCCGGGTTGCCCGAATTGCCGGGGGCCTACGCCGAGGGCTCGGTATGAAGGAGGGCGATCGATTGGCACTCCTGATGAAAAATTGTCCGGAATATATGGAATGCATGTTCGGCGCCTGGCATGGGGGTCTCGCGGTCGTACCAATCAACGCCAAGCTTCACCCGAGCGAGTTCAAATACATCATCGAGAACAGCGGCGCCAAAGTTTGTATCGCCACATCGAATCTTGCAGAGGACTTGGCAGGGGCGAATGTCGAAGGGCTTGAGCGGTTGATTGTTATCGACGACAAGGATCATGCGGCGCTGCTTACGGCAGACCCCATGACCATGGTCGAAACAGACGCCGATGACCTCGCCTGGCTGTTTTATACCAGCGGTACTACTGGACGGCCGAAAGGCGCAATGCTGTCGCACCGAAACCTTACGGTGTGTTCTTGGTGTTATCTGGCCGACGTCGACCCCTATGCACCGTGGTCAGCAATGCTGCACGCCGCGCCCATCAGCCATGGCGCTGGTCTCTATGGCCTTGCACATATAATGAAAGGTTCCTGCCAAGTCATACCAGAAAGCGGCGGATTCGAGCCGGAGGAAATATTTGGACTGATCGAAGCATGGCCCCACCTCGCATTTTTCGCAGCACCCACCATGGTGAAGCGCATGCTGATGTCGCCGATTGAGCGCGATACGTCTAATTTGAAGGCGGTGATCTACGGAGGCGGACCAATGTACGTCGAGGATATCCTCGCCGCGATGGACCGCTTCGGAAATAAATTCACCCAGCTATATGGCCAAGGTGAGGCCCCAATGACCATTACCGCCTTGAATCAGGATTTTCACGCCATGCGTGACCATCCACGATACCTAGAGCGGCTTGGTTCCGTCGGTCGGTCGATGAGTGGACTCCTTGTGCGTACCGCCGACGAGCATGACGTCACACTGCCGCCCGGCGAGATCGGTGAAATTCTTGTGAAGGGCGATATCGTCATGAAGGGCTATTGGAACAATCCGGAGGCAACGGCGTCCACGCTGCGGAGCGGCTGGCTGCACACAGGCGATGTCGGTTCCTTTGACGATGACGGGTTTCTCACGCTCAAGGATCGCTCGAAGGATATGATCATAAGCGGTGGTACCAATATCTATCCCCGTGAAATTGAAGAGGTTCTGCTGCGCCATCCCGCCGTAAACGA